>JANQEH010000280.1 GCA_028278455.1 bacterium | reverse complement strand
AAATTTTGTATATTTAAACCGTGCTTCACGTCTGAAAAACGTTTCTTTGAAATTTACCTCAAAAGGAAAGTCGGTATATTTAAAATTTGCCACATCGTGAAATTTTGCTTTTTCGAAGCTTACATCAGAATTGAACTCAGTGTACTTGAACAATGCTTCCTCTTCGAATTCGGTATTAGAAAAACCGGCTTTTTCATAAAATTTCACGTACTTAAAAGCTGATTCGCGCCTGAAAATACATCCGTCAAAAGAAGCATCCTTATGAAAAACAACATTATATGTTTCGTTTTCCCATTCATCATGGTAATACCCGATTACATCTCCTCTGAAAGTACAGCTCTTGAATGAAACCGGAACAGTTACGTTGTACCATATTGTCCTTGTACTGCCCCAGTCATTATCTCTAAAGTTCCTTGTTATCCTGCTGATAATTCCGCCACTTCTTCTATCATCTCTGTCCCTGGTGTTTCTTTTGTTTATGCTCCTTCTCGGCCTGTCATAATCAAAATCATCCAATTGTGTAAAATCCAGATCACCGGTTATCTCAACATTCTCATAGTTAACTACCTTTCCCTCATTGATCTGTTTTATTATATCTTTAGCATCTACTGTAGTCTGAGCCTGAAGTAACACAGGAAAAAGAAACAAGATAATAAATAATGCTGTTAATTTCTTCATTTTCAGCCTCTTTTTGTAGTTATTTATTTCAGACAGTTATATTAATATATACGTAAAATCCCCGATATGTTACACTTTCAGATCTATCTCAGGTTTATCCAATAGACTGCGAAAGTAAGAATAGTTTAACTTAACGCAGACAATACACAATAAAAAACTAAAATTATTCTATTTTTGAATATAAGTACTGATCGATTATCTTCCCATCCTTGATCACGCTCTTTCGGAGAATTGCTTCCATTGTAAATCCTGCTTTCTCAAAAACCCTGAGACAAGCCAAGTTCCATTCAAATATAAATCCGTATACCCTTGTCAGCTCAAATCTTTTAAACGCGAAATCCGTAAATGCTATTAGGACATCCGTTGCGATACCCTGGCCCCAGCAATTTTCTCCCAACCAGAATCCGACTTCTGCTGAAACTCTGTCAACATCATTGTTTAGCTTAACACCTATCCCGCCTGCTGCTTCATCCTCAACATCTATCGCAAAATTAACCTCGGGATTTTCTTCAAGAGCCATCCTAATGAAACTCTCAGCATCGCTCACTTTATAAGGATAGGGAAATTTATCGCGTAGATTAATCCAAATTTTGCGGTTATTCGCATGAGAAGTAATTACCTGCGCATCTTTTTCCCTCCAGGAACGGATAATGCAATTGTCCAATTTGATCCTCATGATGGTAATCTAAAGATTTCGAATTAAAAATCATAGATAATTACTAAAAATCAGCGCTTTCCTGCTGCAATAAATATACTGATTTCAGCTTTATCGATTTTAGCTTCCGATCCCGCACAGCAATTCTCACCGGCACAAACGACTTTAATATCAGTCAGTCCAACATCTTCAAACCATTGTCTAATATCAGTCCTTTCGAAACCGGCCCATCTGTCATGATGTTCAGTTAATAAAAATTCGTAATCATGACAGTCAAGGTCCGTTATAACCAGAATTCCCCCAGGTTTTAAAATCCTTGTCATTTCTTTTATTGCCACAGGTGGATCTTCAACATGATGAAGATACATATTGGCAAAAACATAGTCTACTTCACCCTCCGGTAACGGCAGTTTATCTGAGTCTCCCTTCATAATGGCAGCAGGGCTTTCAGAGAATTTCTTTTTCAGAATCCTTATCATTTCTTCTAAAGATCGATACTGATTACATCAAGCCCCATTTCCAGTAATATTTCTGTCATAAATCCTGTCCCAGCGCCAATATCCGCTGCTGTCTTTCCAGATTCGGTACCAGCGACATCGATTGCCTTCTTCCTGAGATCATCACCTAAAAATAATTGCCGCATCTCATCCCAATCAGAAGCGACTTTATTGAAATATGGTTTATTATTAATAGGTACCTCTTAAGTTTTAACAACTAAAGGAAGTTTTATAAATGGATTAATGAATATATGGTCTCGAATTCTCCAGTATAAAATGAGCTAACAGATCACCTGTATTCTTATAGCATCAACCATTCCAACTAACTATTATAGTTTCATGTTGACATATCTACTGATTCATCATAAAAGTCTGTCTGGATCAAAATAGAATAAAGAAAAAGATCAATGATGGTTGATTTGAGCTATCATTGGTAGTACACCTTTATCGATTTCTTAAAGTATATTAATAGGTTTATTGATACCTTAAGTAATAACCTCAGGTAAATTTGTCCGGATATATAATCTGCTGAATTTGCATTCCATAATTACTTCCTGATCAACACATTTTAAACTGGAATCCCTACTTTATTTGTATCAAATATATCTCCACCAAAAAAGAGTCTAAGCATTAAACTGTTTTGCTTCCGGGAATATCTCGTCTATAAATTCTGCAGTAAATCTGATCGCATCAATTGTTCTTGGTTCACACAAACGAGGCGGATTCTCAGGTTTGAAACCTTCCGGACGAAGTTCTCTGCATACAAGGCTGCCAAGTTTGTTCTCAAAACCATCTGCAAATTCGCAGCACAGTCTTTCTATATCTTCCCTTGTCAATCTCTTGCTATTTCCGTACAAGCCTATAAACATTAATGATCCTTCTACTAAGCCGCATTGGGCACCATACAAACCAGCGCCGTGCATACCTTCAGCCGCGTCCATCACCTGTTTATGGATATTGAATCCGAAAATTCCAGAAAGGATATTAAGGATTGTATGAGTACAGTGCAGGTCTTCAATTCGGTAATAGTATTCTACTTTTTCACGAATAAATTTTTCTATATCCATAAATACTCCTTCGCTATTTATTATTTGTATCTTACAAATAATTGATAAAATCTTAAAAATATCTGCATTCTCTTGCAAGAGATCTATTCAGTTTTCTCAACAGGTCGATTGCATCTTCCCTGTTTTCCGGTTCGATATCCTCAAAGATTGCTTTCTCTGAGGCAAATACTGTGCTCCATAGCTTCCTGTGAATTTTTCTTCCATCCTTTGTGATCTCTAATAACCTGAATCTTTGATCCTTTGGATTCTTGATTCTATTGACGTAATTTTTCTTTACTAGTTGATCAATAACCCTTGTTATAGTACTTATTTTAAGGTGCATCCTGTCAGCAAGTTCCTGAACAGTTATTGTACCGAAGGTGCTAAGTGTTTCTAAAACATAACATTGACTTACCGAAACACCGCTACAGACAACCTTATTTCTATCCCGGAACTGGTATTTTTTTACAAGCTCAACAATCTCATTGTGAAACAGCTCTATCATTCTGTCAGAGTCTCTATTGATATTCATGACTTCTCATTATTATTTGTATTATACAAATATCTTAAACAGATTATACTTTTAAATGAGACAAAAGTTTCAATAATAAGTTTTGAGTTAGAATAAGTAATAGATCAACATACTCTTATTTTAAATTTTTAATGAAGTTCAGAACGATCCTGTTGAATTCTTCGGGTTTCTCCATATTTACTGCATGGGCAGCATCCTCGATAATGGACTTTCTAAAGTCAGGTATATTTTTCTCATACAGCTCAACTATCTCCGCTATACTCGGCATGTCCAGTGTTGCTAGTATCGCCAGTGTTGGAACCATAATTTTAGAAAGCCTTTCAATTGCGGGAGGTACAGGCCGGATCTCTCTGGCCTGTACCTCCAGTAAGTTTTTTGAAGTCTCGAGGCACATCTGCTTAGATCTTTCTCTCACATCAGGAGGTGTTTGATCCGGTGTTCTGAACGGACCATCGGTCCATCCCCTCATGAATGCTTCGATTATTCGCTCCGGATCACCCGATTGATAATCCTCCCCGTATTCGGTATAGTGCTTGATCATATATTCTTCCTTTGAGAAATCATAACCCGTCAATCCGGGAGATACAAGAATTAGCCCAATTACTCTATCCGGGTATGTTAGAGCAAAGTCTGAACTGACATAACCGCCCATGGAAAGTCCCATAAGGACGGCTTTATCTATCTTCAATGAGTCAAGCACAATCCTGAGGTCTTCAGTGTGGTTATAGTCTCCCGGAACATGAACCGACCTACCGTGTCCTCTGGCGTCGTAACGGACTGCAAGTATATTATTATCAATGAACACATCAAACTGATCATCCCAATTTCTATGAGTTAGAAATCCCCCGTGAATCATTATCACCGGCAAACCTTCACCCTTCTCTTCATAATAGAGCTTTGCTCCATTTCCCACATCGATAAATCCGGTCTTTGATTCGACAGGTGTTTCATCCCTCCCGCAGAATAAAAAACAGGTAATAATGTAAAATAAAAATATATACGATAGTCTCTTCATTTTTGTCATACTCCTTAAATTGCGATCTTCAAGTTCAAATTTACCCAACTCAGTTAAAGATAATTCTAATGCAGTTATTTTTCACTCTTCCTGAATTCGGCAATTGGAGCAATTGTTTTTCTCATCAATATCTCTGAATGTCCTTCGACAATGTAGTCTTTGATTTCACCAATAACTGAGTAACCGAGTTTCATGTAAAGTCTTTTTGCCCTGTCATTAAATGAAGATACACACAGAAAGACATTCGGTGAATCTTTTAAAATACGCTGCTCAGCATAATCGATCATTTTTTTACCAATCCCTCTGCTTCGCAATTCCTGCTTAATCCCTATTGTCTGGAGATACCCGGTAAAAGAACCCTTCATCTGGATTATCATAAAGCCGGCGAACTCTTCATCATATATAGAGACGTATACCTCTTTATCAGGATCATTTAAATGTTTCAGAGAATCCTGAAACGATCTTTGCAGTGTCTTCCATGGTTCAGAACCGGACATCAATTCGGCACATTTAACAATTTCTTCTTCGTTACCCGGTTTCCTTATAACCAATTCAGAATAATTATTGATCATGATTTATCCTCTTACCTATCCTTATTTTATTATCGAATAATCCATTAATCCTGTATGCATTATCATCTTCCATTCACTGTCGATCTTTGTGTACCCCTTACAAGCCCTTCCCTTCCAGTGAAAATCATTTCCTTCACGGTCACGCCATAGCGTATCAATGTCTACTACTGCATATCCCCCGTCTTTTTCTTCAGAGACAACTATTTTTATTATCTTTCTGTTATTATGTATAAGATCATGAGTGTCGAATAGTTCCTGCCATTTTGATCTTCATCTATTTTTGTTAAATCGTCCATAAGGAAAAATCCAATCGACCGGATCGTGTGCATTCTCATCACTCGGCCAGGGCCATACCATATCAGGATGAAAAACTGATACTAATGCTTCAGCATCCAGTCTATTCCATGCATTAGTTTCACGGTTAACCATTTCCCGGATCTCATTTTCGCATAAGCCCATATTCTCTCCTGATAGTAGTTAATTTTCCCTGGATTATTGAAATTTGGCAGGTGACTGATAAGGTCTACTTATTTTAGCTGATCATTCCGGCGTATTTATATGGAAAGAGTTTAGCCCTCATAATTCTTTCTTTTACAGCTGGATCGATTACCATTAAATCCCAGGCAATTTTCTCTGCTGCTGCTCTGAAAATCACAATTCCAAAAGAACCGGGTTCAGTATTTTGAGTTCTTCCGAATAGAACGACTATTCCAGTGCTGCAGAGTTCCTTCAAATAGTTAAAATGCTCAATCAGTACTGTTTCTTCCAGGGGAGTAAACCCTTCAATTAAAATTTCATCCCGCGATGCACGAATTTTATACAGAAATTCCTTCATGCTATTCCTGGTCTTCTTCCGGATCCTGCATAGTATTCATCAATTGTCTGTCTGTTTCTCTTAATCTCTCGATGAGTGTTTTGAACATGGAAACAAACCATTTCGGGAGTTTAGACAGCTGGTTCTTCATGATCTGGCTGTTAATCACCACAACCCTTGTATTTTCCACAGCCCGTGCTGTGGCAGTTCTGCGATTATCTCCGAAAAGAGCCATTTCGCCAAAAAAATTGTTCGGACCAATTTCTCCGAGAGTGACTTTCTTTTGAGGCTCCACTGTCATTATAACCTCAACAAGCCCCTTCTCGACTACATACATTTCCGAACCGAGCTCCCCCTGATTGAAAATTATCTCACCGGCTTTAAATGCCTTTTTTTTTATTTTTACGATTGATTCCGGCATAATTATCTCAGATTAAACAGTGCAAAAATTAAAAAGTTAGCAGTATTGAAATCGAAATTATAACAAAAGAATAATATAATATGTTAATACCCGGCAGATCTAATTATCTTCCGTATCGCCGGTCCTCCCTGAAGCTGCAAAAATATGGACCTCGAAATCCTTCAGCAGATCAACCGCGGATTTCACCTGGTCTTCCCTCACATAGAAAACTGCAGGTTCAACCATGGGGCGGATTATGGCAAAATTCTCACCGAACAACTGATAATCTATCTTCTCTGCATCGAATATCGACTTTATAAAGGCTATATCACCCTGGTTTACGGTGCTGACAGCTTCAACATATTGGAATTCAGGTTCATGATCTTCTTCCGGAAGTTCATAAACCAGTTCAATATTGCAATCTGCGCAGATCGTAAATCCTTCTCTGTATTCACTGCCGCATTCAGGACAGAACATTATTTATCTCCCATTAAAGGTTTTACATTCCTGCCTGAAGGATCACCAGACCAGAGGCACTAACCTGTATTTTGTTTCAGTAACATATTCAGTGTACCCCGGGAGTTCTTTCTGCAGAGTTTTGTCCTCCATATAAGTACGAAACAATGCCAGCATCATCATTATAGTACCGGGAATAAAAGTCCATAGTGTTCCAAGCAGCAATGGAAAACCTAACCAGCTGAAAACCATGCCAAAATAGCCGGGGTGCCTTATAAACCTGTATGGGCCCTTTTTGCAGATTTTGTGATCCCTGTCAGTCTGGATACGGACACTCGTTTCAAAATGTCTGTTTACGGATATTGCCCATAAACCCAATGCCGTAGTGAACAACATTATAATAAGACCTACAACATTAAAAGAAACGGTCACCTCCGACCAACCAAACCTGCGGTCAAGGCCAGTAATTACAAGGGCGGCGATAACAACAGGCATTGAAAGTGCGTAAAACCATTTGTCGAATTTCTTGGTGTCTTGTTTCAGGAGAGATGCCCTCTCATTTATCAATTCAGGGTTAAATTTTATCAGGATGCCGATATATACAAGCTGCATTAGTATGAAATAAAAATAATAGACCCATGCATTTATCCAGTAGAGTTCACCCGATGCAATAAGGAGTATCACAATATGAAATACTGACCGCAATAATTCACGGATAACACCTCGTTTTCCATGCGGTTCGATTTTGACATTATCTTTCTCTGCCATTTTTCAAAATCCTTTTATAACGCTATTATACTATCTATAACAGGTATTTCTGCTTATTTCCGTAATTGTTTCTGCTATTTTATTGGTTGAAATCCTTTTGGAGGTTTCCTGTGTTTAGTAGCCTGTTCATATGCAAATGCGAACCTTATAAGATCTGGTTCTCCGTACGGCCTGCCGAGAAACTGCAATCCCGCTGGAAGGCCTCCATGAGTATATCCCATCGGAACTGTTAACGCCGGTTGTCCGGTATGTGGAGCAATCTGAGGGCTGTTATTCCCATGGGGACTGTCAAGATCACCGATCTTTCTCGGGGGATTATTCCATGAGGGGTAGATCATTGCATCAATGTTGTTTTCATCCATCGCTGAAAGTACCGCATTCAGAAGTTCCATTCTGTCTGGATCCTCAGACACCCTGATCCTCGATGCTTCTTCAGTATTCAGACCTGAACCGTAAGACCTGTTGAGCCTGTTCATGATATTATCAGAGTATTTGCCGGAATCAATTATCTCTCTGAGGTTTTTAACGGGTGCATTATCACCGAGTGAATCAAGATACTTGTTGATATCCTGATGAAAAGTATCCTTCCACTGGTTTTTCACTAATTCATCTATATTCGGAATATCAAAAGGATCGACTATCTCTGCTCCCATCGATCTTATATCCCTTATCGCTTTCTCGAACAAGGCACTGACCTCGGAATCATTTCCCTGGCGGTCACTAAGAACTCTCAACACGCCAATCCGCGCTCCTTCCAGGCCTTTTTCATCGAGAAACTGTGTATACTTTGACGGTACTTTACCCCTGCATTCATCTGTAACCGGATCGGCAGGATCATAGCCTGCAATGACTTCGAGGATCCTTACGGCATCTTCTACTGATCTCGCCATTGGGCCTCCTATATCATTTCTAAGATAGAGGGGGACTATTCCATCCCGGCTGGTCAGGCCTATCGTTGACCTGATACCAACGAGAGATGTATGCGAGGAAGGCCCACGGATTGAGTTTCCGGTATCCGTACCAAGACCAGCCGTACCGAAATTCGCCGCAACTGCCGCAGCTGTCCCACCGCTTGATCCGGCAGGTACCCTGGTCAGATCATATGGATTAAGAGTTGTACCAAGGATTGAACTGACTGTCTGGTATGGACTGAATGCGAACTCTGCCATGTTTGATTTGGCCAGGACTATTGCGCCAGCTTCCCTAATCTTCCTGACCTGGAAAGCATCATCCGGCGGGAGAGAACCTTCTAAAGATAATGATCCCGCAGCAGTCTGCAGATCATGAGTATCGTAATTATCCTTTACAATGATCGGTATACCATGCAGAGGCCTGAGTATCCCGGTTTCCCGGTAATTTTCGTCAAGTTCTTCAGCCCTTACAACGGCATTGGGATTTATTACTACTATTGAATTCAATCCGGTAGACTTATCGTACTTCTCGATCCTGTCAATATAGTATTCAGTAAGCTCCCTGAAAGTCAGTTTGCCGGCCTTAACCTCGTCATGAATTTCAGCAATTGAGGCCTCTTCAATTGTGAATACCGTATTTTTAGAGCAACTAAACAATAGCATAAATATGGCTGCTGTTGGAACAAGAATTTGATGCAGAGTCTTCATATTGAAATCCTGTTAATTGGAGGCAGACAATCAGGCTTTTTCTGCAAAAAAAACACTAAATTAAAAGATTGGATCTATTTCCTGATCTTTTTTGTTCCATAACCGACTTCTTTGAGCCATTCTTCAGGATACCCGACAGTATGACCGGTCCTTGGCAGGTTAATATATCCGTCGCTGTATTTTGCCACAAGATAATCGCCCAATTTCCACCATTCATCCACAGTTCTCTGAGCCATTGTACAAGAATAGTCTGTTATATATTCCAGTGCCAGTTCCGGCATTTCATTATACATCTCCAGCGCTCTTTTCTCGACTATCGGTTGGAGATTAAAGAAACCGTCTTCAAAGGCAGTATAGGCTTTTTTGATGTCTTCTATCATATATGAGAATTTTATTTCAGCCCAGTTAGCCACAAAATTAAATGCCCAGAATGCCGAATCTCTTTCGAATTTGTCTCTACCTCCGTTCTTAAAAGACTCAGGCACTTCTGTTATTCCGCTATAAAAAGGAACAAAACACGAAGTTTTCGGATCGTCTTCGGCAAACCATGCGATACCGCCTATCCAGTCCGGGTAATTTTCCCTGCATTGAAGGACAACACAATATGAACACCTGAAAATCGATATCGACCTTGCCCATCCCATATTTCCCTCCGGTACCCTTGTTCTCGTTGACCATCTGTTGGGTGAGCCGAATGGTCCTGCTGCAAGTCCTTTTGTCATATCGAATTCTGTTCCTTGATAATAATCCCTGTGTATCCTCATTAAGTCTCTTGGAGAGACTTTTGCATCGGGTTTGACTGAAAACGGGATATCCATATTAAACGGATCCAGTTTCAGGGATGGAGCCAGAATGCTGAATACCCTCCACTCTCTCAGGGTGTTATACAGCCTCGGGGGATTTGCGTAGGCTTTGTTAAAGATAAATTCCCCCCCACTTTCCGGATCCCACCAGCCCATTTCCTCTGCCACTGTAAACACATTCTCGGAAGCCATATAATGATCTTTATCATCAAGGTCTAAAGTCGTAATCCTGCTCCTGTTTGCACTTACCCCGATTTCTCCTTCCGGGATCCTTCTCGCCGCCCACACAGCGCTTACCTCGAACGGACCAGGACCGAAAATCTCGAACATCCATGCTTCATTCTTATCTATCACTGTCAGGCATTCACCATAATCGCTGTAACCGTAGGTTGTTGCAAGTTTTCCCATTATGCGTATAGCCTCACGTGCCGTCGATGCCCTTTCAAGCGCTATTCTTTCAAGGGCCATGATATCGAACATCCCTTCATCATTGTAAAGATCTCTTTTTCCTCCGATAGTGGTTTCGCCGATCGCTACCTGCTTCTCATTCATAAAAGGATATGATGAATCAAATCTTCGGAATGTCTGCCTTAGCTCCGGGATTTGCCCTACTTTTCTTGCCTGGGTTCTCTCCCTGCCTCTGCCGCCTCCCTTATAAACATCTCTCATTGCACCTTCCGGATTCATCTTTCCGGGAATTATACCTATCCTGAATTCATAGTTCCCGTCTACCGAGTGCGTAGTCATAACCGAGCCATCAGTTGATACGGTTTTCGTTACAAGTACGGACGTACAGTTATCGATGTTCTTCCAGTCCAATTTTTCCTGGGCTTTTACCCCTAAAGTACTTATAAATACTATAATAAATACTAATAATGCAGACCGCATATCTATCCTTTCATATGTTAGGTGATCGAAATCTTGTTTTTATATATAAAAAACTGATCTAAAATCTGTTATTATATTTTGACCATAGATCATCACCCAGCTGCCAGTATTTATTTACTGCATCATTCGCAGTATCTATACTGTATTTAGTCAGAAATTCTTTCGCTTTTTCAGGATCACTATTGAATAATCTTAATGCTTCCTGTTCAATTCGTGCCTGATCTTCAAACAATTTATCTTCTATTCCTTTCCATACAACTTCCACATCCCTGACCATTTCCTGGTATCTGAATGTAGTAAGTTTACTGACTCTCCGGAATGCCCACCATCCGCAGTCTCTCCTGAATTTCTCCCTGCCGTCTACCATATATGAATCGGGCATTTTAGTTATTCCGCAATAGAAAGGAGTATGAGGTGTTGTCGCAGGATTATCATATCCAAGCCATACCACTCCCCCGATAGCGTCGGGTAAGTCAGCCCTGGACTGTGTAACTGTCAGATAGGTTGCCCTTGCGCAGCAAATAGTTCTTTCATATTGAATATTTAATAACTGTCTATAATCCTGACTCATAAAAGGATTTGCCACTGGACTTTTAATCAATTCTCCTCTCCTGTTCGCCACCATCATGCTGCCAGTCATATCGTATGATGTATCTTCATAAGTGTCCCTGAAAATTGTTAAAAGATCCTGTACAGAAAGTTTCTTCTCTGCTTTTACCGAGATCGGATAATTCTCTCCGTTTGGATCGAGGTTCAACGAGGGAGCTATAAAGCTCAGAACTCTCCATTCCCTGCGGCGGCATGCCATGCTCCTCCTTGAAGCGTAAGCATAGCAGAATTCAAACTCTTCGCCGCTATCAGGATCCCACCAGCCCATTTCCTGCGCAAGCGAATGAACATTATCCGATGCCATGTAATTTTCCGAATCTTCCAGGTCGATCTTCCTGATACGGCTTGCATTTGCAGACACACCTACATGGTCATCCGGTATTCTGACTGCAGCCCATACGGCTCCTGTATTTCCGCTTCCCGGACCTAGGATCTCGAAATGCCAGACTTCCTTCGGATCTGCGAATGTAAAACATTCTCCTACATCAATATATCCGTATTTCTTTGTCAATTCATCAGCAACTTTTATTGCTTCTCTGGCAGTTTTTGCTCTTTCCAGTACAAGTCTGTACAATTCAGGGCAGTCGATTAATCCTTCATCGCTTTTCAGCTCTCTTTTCCCACCGAACGTGGTCTCACCAATCGCGAGCTGGTGCTCGTTCATCACTGCATAAGCCGTATTAATATAGGCATAAGTTTCCTTAACCTGAGGAATCTCCCCGATCTCGAAAACGTCTTGGTCATCCGGTCCTTTAGTTCTTTTTGTCTCGATAAAGAGTTTTGCCATATCTCCCGGTTGATGTTTTCTGTTCGGAACTACATTGATCCATGTTCTATCTGTGTTACTGTCACAAGAGTGAGAAGTCATTGTTGATCCATCTACAGATGCAAGTCTCCCAACAAGTATGCTTGTACAAGCATCTGATTCATACTGAGAACTCAGGTCCTGTTCTTCAGCTGGTGCGGTGTAAACAAGAAAAGCAGCAATTACACTCGCGATAACAAAAAATACAATCTTTTTCATTGCCCTGTAATTATTCATTTGATACTCCTGGATTATGTTTCTGAAGAAGATCCCGGTCAAAGACCGGGAACGAGATATGTTTGCCGGGTATATTCTCGTTCCCGGATCTGACTGGAAAAAAATCAACCGTTTATATCAAAGTATATTTCGCAAAACAAATTATGCAAATTCAAGAGCATTTTTCAGCAGTTAAAAACCTCTTGCAAACATCATCCAGAGCTCATCACCTACATCCCACCATTTATCAACTGCAGCCCTTGCGAAATCGTTTGTGTATCTTGTCAGGAATTGCTTATAACCTTCGATATCTCCCTTATTATACAATTCCAAAGCTCTTTTTTCAACCATTTCCAGTTCGTCGAATGCCCTGTTCTCAAATTCCATCGATGCGGATTCGATTACTTCTCTTGCTCTTCCCCATTTAATCATTGCAAGCCTGTTTGCCCTGCGGAAAGCCCATGCTGCAGAATCATCTCGGTACCTGTGCTGAGCACAGATCTCGAAACTCTTCGGAAGTTCTGTTACACCGGCAAAGATAGGGATTCGGGGACTCATACCGGGGATATCGAATGAGAACCAGGCTATACCACCCAGTCCTGCTGGATAGCCTTCGCGACACTGATTTATCTGGGAATAAGAACAGTATTCTACTGAAATCGGCCTTAGTCTTTCCACTGTACCGGGTTTCAGCGTGTTCAGAAGATTTCTCATGTCATAACTCATATAGGGGCTTGCGATCGTGCTTTTGATTAGATCGTCAGAACCACCGGAAGATCCACCTCTTCTTCTTCTCGGTTTTACCAACAAATTCTTTGTCATGTCATATTCGGTATTTTCATAATACTCCCTGTAGAACTTCATTACATCTCTGATCGAGAGTTTCTCTTCAGCTTTTACCGAGAAGGGAAGCTCCTCCATGTCCATTGTAAGATTAAGAGATGGAGCAACTGTGCTGAGAACATAGAATTCCCTGATCGAATATGGTTTGCTGCCGCTGTAAGCTTTCCAAAATTTGAATTCCTCCCCACTGTCCGGATCCCACCATCCCATCTCTTCTGCCAGCGAATGAACATTTTCGGAAGCCATATAATAATCGGAATCGTCAAGATCGAGTGTGCTTATTCTTGGTATATTCGCTGATACACCGACATGATCATCGGGAATTCTGACTGCTGCCCATACAGCGCCCACTTCCAGCGGCCCGGCACCGAAAATTTCGAAATGCCAGACTTCCTGCGGATCAGCAATTGTAATACACTCTCCCCTGTCACCATATCCGTATTCCTTTACAAGTTCACCTATCAGTTTGATAGCATCGCGTGCATTTGTACATCTTTCAAGGGCTATCCTTTCAAGCTCTTCGATGAGAAACAAGCCTTCATCATTATAGAGATCACCCCTGCCGCCGATTGTCGTCTCTCCAATTGCCAGTTGATGTTCATTCATACATGGATAAGCAACATTCATATAAGCATAAGTCTCCGAAGCCTGAGGGATTTGCCCCTTGGCATTGAGTCCTCTTAAGTCCCACGATGTCTCAGTATGCATAGTTCCCCAGACTACATCTCTCATTGCCCCTTCAGGAAATGTCCTGGGAGGTTCGATCCTGAGCCATTGACGGTAATACCCATCACATGTATGTGCCGTGATAACCGATCCGTCAGTTGTTGCGAGTTTACCGATCTGGATACTTGTACAACTGTCAAATTCATTTTCAACTTCCTGGAAAGTTCCTTCCGTAACAGGCTGTGACATATAGAAAAATGAAATGACAATGACTGAAATGACTAAAAGGAGAGGAAAACGCCCTTTAAACTTAGTTTCTTTCATTTGCAGCTCCTTGGTTAAAAGTCTGACTTCTCTAAAAATCTACATACGTAAGTTTATTTATTCTATTATCACTTTTGCAGGATCGGCTTTCTTTGGATCCTTCAGGTAAAAACCTATACCATTCTCGATTACTTCTGCATATTTCGGGACATGGATAATTGACAAAGGCTTATCCGGATTCAGTTCCGTCCAGCTTTCCATCGTCTGTAGTACCGCTGATGTATGCCTTCCTACGCGTACATTGATATGCCAGCCGTTCTCGTCAATCTTCTCATAAAGGAGACCGTGTTCTCCCGCCATGACAACGAATTCATCTTTACCCGTTAAAAGCTGTTCTCTCGTGGTTCTCCCCCTAGTAGCATCGAGAAACGGTTGTGGTGCCTCGAAAAGCAGTGAAACTGCCTCGGAATGATCTCCAACTTCCCGGTGTGATAATCCATGAAGCTCTTTAGGCGAGAATTCCATCCCCATGTTGAATTCCTCCCAGTCTGTAAGCATCATCGAGACATACATACCGAGTTCCTGGCCGCGGTCATGCGCTACGATAGTACTTATCACCGGGTACTGAAGTTCAGCTTCGTGGAGATCTATGAATAAATCGACATTTTCCTGCTTGATAAGTTCCATAAATGCATAACACGTGCGTTCAGTTAATGTACCGTGCGGCCTTCCCGGCCAGCACCTGTTCAGGTTGCGGATATCAACATATGCAAGATTCTGCCCGCTCGGGTAATGGATATATACTTCAGGATCAGGCCACTGATCGAGCGGATTAGACCATCTGTCTCCCATCCTGAATTTCTGCCCTCCCCATCCGGTGGGGATGGTGAAATCCGTCGGGTAACCGCCGCTCACTCTCGTTACAGTCGACCCGCTCCTGTTACCGCTCAAAACCAGAATCAGTCTGCCCTTCTCCATTATACCATTCTCAACCATGATCCACGGAGCAAGCCTGCCGGCGGGTTCTTCCGGGTGGGCGGCCCCCATTACAAACATAGTAGCGCCCGGTTCTTTACCTTCCATTATGTATATATTGCAGTCATTTATCGTACCTCTGATTCCTTCGAAATAATCACCGAGTTTTTTTACCCCGGTAACTCCCTCACCAAGAACAACTTGTTCTTTCATGTTCCTGTGTGAGTAGAATTCCGATCCGGCGAAAAATAGAAGTACAGCTCCTGCTGCTGCAAATATTAGTTTCCGAATTATTTCGCTTTTCTCGGCCATAGCTTCCTCACTTCAATCTTAATAATCTTAAAATGAACGGGATAAGAACTATGATATACAGGATCTCTTTTTCCCAGCTTTTTTCCCGGATCAGGTTATATATCATAGTAACGGCAGCATACCCTACTATAAGATAATAGATAAATGTTATAACTGTCTGAATTATTTCCATTTTTAACCAGATTTATAGTTAAACTTTAGCCTGTAAGAAAACTCAGGTCTTTGCTGTACAGCACCATCAAGGTTCCAAGTATCATTATTATCACTGCCGGTACGAGGCACTGTTTAAGAAATTTCAAATATGATCCGTCGAATCCAACCACACTCACCGTCAACCTTCCTATTATCGCAGTAGGCGGAAGCGCATCTCCAAGAGGCCAGATAAGGCTCATCCCGGCTAACGCTATCACAGGATTCATTCCCATCGAATTAAACAAAAGGATCAGCGGCACTCCAATAACAGGCGCAGCTCCCCACATCAGCACTGCCTCGGAAACCGGTAGTAGTATCCACAATGTTGAGAACACAATTATTACAGGGAGAGTTACCGTAGTAACAGCCAGGAAACCCCTTACACCTGTTAAAGTCATGATCTGTACCAGTATACCGGCGCATGTCAGAGTCCCAATCAAGGGAAGCAGCTGATCAATTGTCTCACGGGATATTTTGAAAACATTGAGCTTGATCGGAGATAAAAAATAAGCCGCTGCTGCTGAGCATAAGAACATCAATGGTAATCCTACAACCGGAGACTGATGAGGCCATTTCCTTCCTATGAATATTAATCCGAAGAAGATCAGGAAAGGGATAATTATTCTCGTCCAGTTCATTTTCTCAGGCGGAACGGGAAGTTCTTCAAATGCTTTGTTTATATCGGTCTCAGTACCTTTCCAGCCCAGGATAAAGATTGTAATCAAAGCTGCAAGAACGCATGGTATCAGTAGCGGTATGAAAAATCCTACATAGGGCATATTCACGCCGGCAGCCGTCATCATTGCCCATAGACTGACCGGAGGAGCGGCAGCGCTCAGTCCCGCTAATATGAACACTATAGCAGCTGTCCTGACCTTTGAAATACCCATATAATAAAGCACTACCGCAACAAGACTTCCGGTGATCAATACCGTTACGCTTCCGGCTCCTGTCAGAGCGCCGGGTATCAGCAGGATAAATGTCAGCAGGATAAGCAGCAGAGCACGGTATTTATGGAATCTCTTTAGCACCCTCCGCACAACGTAAGCTATACCGCCTGACTCCTTGAGGATATTCATAAATAGAGTTGCCGTTATAAAGATCAGATTGATGTCCAGATAGGTCATTGCCCCTTCGGCTATATGTCTTGCAGGTATCCAGAATCCTCCGGCAAGTGCCCCTGCAACTGCAGCAGAGAACATCGATAACTCGGTAGACAGTTTAAATGCCTTTGCTGCAATATAGACTATGACCATAACACCGAGGATTATCCCGGCTGAAGCATACATGCTCACGTATCAGTTTCCTATTTTTCGTAGATCTTTTTCAGGGCTGCAAGAATTTCGTTATTTTTGTCAAATGACACCATCGGAATATTTTTTGAATTTGAGATTAGTGTAAATCTGTTATCTTCATTACCTTTTGATAGAATAAGTAGTATATCGGAATTCGGGCATACGCAGTCTATCGACTGTTCATCTGTATTATCGCCTTCAGCGGCTCCCTGCGCACGTCTTGCCATACCCTCAACATGGGCGCCGATTACTTTTATACCTCTGCTCTTTGCTTCTTTTATCAGATCTGATATCCTCTCGAGCTCATCATCCATCGAAACTCCTGCAGCTCCCATACCCTTGAGACTTGCCCCGGTTACTATTATAATCGATTTATAATCCTTTTTATCAAGATCCTCGATTGAAGCCTGGAGATTATAATCGTGATCAAATTTAAGTCTTTTGAGACCAATTTTAATCTTCAGAGGACCCGGGCTCTGACCACATGAAGTCAAAAGTATCGGTTGGTCAGCTTTTGCTACCTGGGCGAAAGTTTCGGTAGTTCCTGTCATAGCAATGAATACTATAATGCACAGGAAAGATAGTGTTCTGGTAAAACCTTTCATAATAAATTCCTTTATTTAGAAGTTATTGCAGGATATAGCTGAGGTTAATAAGGTTATAAAGTAAATTATTATTGGAATTAAATCAAGTATTTCTATGCCGGGATCGTCATTTTCTGTGCTTGTAAATGAATACTGATCCTGTCATGATCAGGAAAAAGAAAAAGGCTGTTAAAATAAATCCGGGATTCCTGTGTATTTCCCGGTAGTATACTGATGATATTCCCGGCTCTGGAAATGGCACAGGATCCCATGCAAGCCCGTAATCCTGGACCAGCCCTCTCATATACAGCAGATGGATCACCGGTATATCTCTTGAAGCCATCTCGAATATCATCCCCCTGTCTTCCTTCGGAGGGAGCGGCAGGTCTTTATTCAGCCCCGGTCTCACATTCAATGCAAGGAAGCTATTCCCCATATTCGCGTAACTCCCCCCGATATTTATAAATGCAGAAATGTATTCCTTACTTGCAGTACTCTCGATTATCTTCATCCTTTTTGCTATATTTTTTTCGAGATCCTCTTCAAATATGAATGGTATTCTGCTATCCTCTATTTGGCGGATAAGATCATTTTTGGTATCCGGACCGAAACCTTCCCCCGTATCCAGGTCTCCTCCGAGAGATATAGCAGCAGGGCGGGTTTCGAAGACGCCTTCTTCCAGCAGAAGATCGTAAATATGCAGAAGATTGAAATCAGACCTGGTAGCTCCGAAATTTGAAGCTCCGAGAGAAATGATCATTACCGGATTTACACCAATGGTTTCGGCGGCCGATAGTGCAGCTATCATCAGAGCCGGAAAAGACGCAGAACTCCCAACCGCTATATAATCACCTCTCCCGACACCTGCATCGTATAGAAGCTTCACGATCAGTGCGGCCATATCAGGATTGGTCGTTGAACGTTTTGCTTCCAGGTGACCGAGTGATGAAGTTATTCCGGTCAATTCAGGGCCTATCAGCCCGGTTCTGTTCAGATCAGTCTCATCATTAATGGTTATGTTAAATTCCAGACAATAGCTTTTGACAACATCGATAGCCTCACCCATCTTTACTGCAGCTGCCGTCATTTCATCATAGTTTACGAGCGGCTGTTCAATAATGATTAGCTTCGATCCGGCAAGGAAAATCAGGCTGATAATTCCGGTTACAAGAATAAATTTCTTCAGCCTTGTGTTCAGTATCTCCGGGGAGTAAAAGCGTTTATTTAACCGACTATTCATCCTATTCTGTTTGCGTGCGAAATAAAACCGTGTACACCTGCAATTATTGAATGCATATTCTTATTCATAGTCCACCTTACTAATGGGGGACTAAGGGGGTTGTTCATTTTAAAAAATCCATTTCAGTAGTTCTCCCGCAAAGTATGCAGCAGCGGTGACAGTAACCAACCCGCCGGTCGTCACCGCTATACCCTGTTTCTCAAAATTATTTGCAATAAGTCCGGGGATCACCCATCCTATCATCCGGAATTCCATCGTTTCAGGTGAAAGATACGGAAAGATCTTCAGCCAGATCATTGACCATAATGCACCGGTCAGAATAATTATAACAAATCTCCTCTTACCGAACAGGATTAAATAGCGGGACAGGATTTTATAGCAAATAATTGTAAGGAGTGAAGC
Source organism: bacterium (assembly GCA_028278455.1). Classification (GTDB taxonomy): domain Bacteria; phylum SM23-31; class SM23-31; order SM23-31; family SM23-31; genus JANQEH01. The sequence goes on along the minus strand of JANQEH010000280.1, from coordinate 2,928 downwards.
GGCTATAGTGCCTAATACTCTCTCCGGCTGATCCGCAAACAGAACTATATAACTCGGTACAATTATTCCACCGGGAAAGAATCCGGTCAGGTATGTGAATCCAAGCGAGAATAGCAGAGCTATGAATGAAGCTTCATATCCCATATTCAACTCCTATCTCCTTCCAGTGGTCTGTCAGCTCCCGACCGGTTCCGACCATATTGCCGAGCCCAAAAATAATACTGTCATTCTCAGCCAATGATATAATTTTTCGCGTAATTGTCTCGGCTTCCCGCTCCATAATTACGCCGTTGACAGCGCTCTTTTTTAGAAGGATATTGGAGTGAACTCCTATTGAATAGACCTGTATAAATTGTTCCGAGAAACCGTTATTCAATGCTTTAAGCCACTGTTCTGTCCTGTCGGCACGGTCTTTACGAAGGGCTATCAGTCCGGTTACTCTTCCTGATGATTCCGTCAGGATCTCTTTGATACGTTTTAGAATTATATCTGTTGATACAGGATCGTTTGCAGAAAAAGCATTCACAAGAAAAACCGTCTTTCCTGAACCATTTTCAGTGTATTTAAAAATCCCGGTACTTCCCGGATCATTTTCGGCATTATTTATACCGTTAATAATGTCATTATCCGGGATATTTAAATCTTTAGAGACAGCTGCGATAAGGTTGATATTTTCAGGAAAAGTAAGTTTACCTTGAACTGTTGATGTTTTAAAAATCATGCTGCTGTAATCTGTTGTAATACTTTTCAAAGTAATACTATTCTTTATAGCATACTTTTCGAGCACTTCAACCATTTCTTTTTGTGGGACAAAAAGTTTCACTCTTCGCGGAATTGCCATGCAGAGTACTTCTGCTATTTCTTCCCTTGTTTTTCCCATGGCATCTATATGATCTACCCTGATATTGGAGATTATCACGATCTCAGGTTTCAGTATCTGCCGTGCTTCCACAAAATGATTCTCAGGATGAATACTCATTAATTCGACAATGATACAGTTGACCTTCAGGCTGTGGGCTTTTTTAAGCAGCCTTACCTGCTCGATAATAGACGCAACACCTCTTCTATTAATAGTTTCCGAACTGCCGTCAGGCAGGATATATGCAGGTTCTGTACCCGTTATTTTTGCGAGCACTGTCATACTGCTTTCACTGAAAACTGAAGCCAGTTGACGTACTATACCCGATTTTCCCCTCGTACCCGTTACAGCGATACAAATGGAAACTGATCTCCTGTACTTTTCTATTTTTAACTTCTCATAGAAAAGGAATCCAAGAATCACTACCAGGATAGTTATCAAAACAGCCATAATATTGGTCTATTTCACCGGTCGCAGTTCAATATATGCTTTCGTGATCGTTACCGGAACTTTCGGTTCATGAAATGCTACTCCGCTTTCGGTAAATTTTTCGATCACTTCTACATTTTCAATTGCCTTAAGCACATCATCACCCTCAACAAGCTGCCCGAATACCGTATATAATTCATCGAGATGTTCCCGCGGAGAAAGGCAGATATAAAACGACGAATCACCACTGTTAGCATCACTGCCGTGAGCCATACCGACCGATCCGAAAACATGCTTATTCTTATTGAATTCATCCGGGATATTATCTCCTCCACCGCCAGCCTGGATCACGTGCCCTTTCACGATCCTGTAGAATTCCTTGCCATCGTAGAAACCGTCTCCAACCAGCTTCTGGATGTGAGCGCATGTCACAGGAGCATCGGCTTCGTAGAACCTGAATGCCATTGTTCCCATACTTGTTTCAAGAACGCAGATCTTCTCCTGTTCAGGAGCGCAGGCAAACATCGCCGTTATGGTAAAAAAGATGAAAAACCGTCTCATTGTACCTCCCAATATATTATTATTTTACTCGTTTTCTACTTCGGGCAGCCTCGAACCGAGGATCACTCCAAAAATACCAAATATTGACAGGATCAGAATTATCCCGGCAGGCGAAACTAATGAGCTCAAACTGCCGACAAGACCTGTAACGAGGAGAACAGCTCCGATAATTGTATTGCTTACGGCTACATAATCTGTCCTTTTATTACCCCCAGCCATATCGACAATATATGTGCTTCTACCGAGCCTTACACCGCTGTGTGAGATACCGAGAATAAAGAAAGCCAGGGGATATACCCATTTCAAACTTCCTACAACAGGCATAAACTCTGCTATAATGAAAGTTATAACTCCCAGCAATGCAGAGATAGACGCAGCATACATCATCACCCTTTTGCTCGATATATCTGCCATTTTACCCCATATAGGAGCGCTGATACTCGATGCAAGTCCGTTCCCGATCACAAAAAGACCGAGGAGATACGCTTCATTTCCAAACCGTTCCTGGGTGAGCACGACGTAATAAGGTGCTGTAAGAGCCGAACAAAGAAACAACGCCCTTGCAATAACGAACAGCCTGAACGGCCTGTCGGTTTTGAATAGACTCAGTCTTCTCATCGCTTCACTAATTGCGTTTCCGCCCCCACCTGTCTCTCCGGGAAATTCTCTGACTAATGCAAATACGAAAGCCGCTATTATCCAGAGTGTTCCGGATCCGATGATCAGCCAACCGTAAAATTCTGCTGTCCGGGAACTCACAGGCCCGCTCAGAAGAAATACACCTACAGCCAGCGCAAGTAATCCTGATATACTGGTACTGAGGCCGCTCATTAATCCTCTTCGCGTTTTAGGGATCGTTTTTCCGATCACATCCTTTGTCGAAACGGAACAGATACCCCGCGACAGGCTGAAAATATGCAGAAACAATATTATACAAAGGCCGGCTGTCAATCCGCGAAAAAAGATAGCAGATAATCCTATACCGAAAATCGATAAACCCTGGAGGATACTTCCCGCAACCCATGTCCATTTTCTTTTCGGCAGTTTCCGGATGTAACCAGCAATGAACAACTGAGGCA
>JANQEH010000314.1 GCA_028278455.1 bacterium | reverse complement strand
AATCAAATATAAACATTATATAATAACTTTCGACTGTTTTTCTTCCAAACTTGTATAAATCTTCAAATATTTAACATCGCCGCATCTGACATTATAGATATAAAGATAATATTATTGAATTATTTCCCCGGTTTAGTTATATTTGGCAGATGGTTTCCGACAACATTAAGATCAGCGGATTTACTTTTGTAAGGAATGGAATAAAATTCGATTATCCCTTCATTGAGTCCATAAAATCTATCCTTCCAATTTGTGACGAATATATTGTAAATGTCGGCAATTCTGAAGATAATACTCTACGGGCGGTTAATGAGATCGGTTCAGATAAAATTAAAATCGTGGAATCGGTTTGGGATGAATCACTCCGGGAAGGCGGGAGGATCCTGGCACAGCAGACGAATATTGCACTTGAGCACTGCACTGGAGACTGGTGCTTTTACCTACAGGGAGACGAAGTCGTCCATGAAAAGTACCTTGAAGCAATTAAAAGCACCATACTCAAGCACCACGAAAACAAAAAAGTCGAAGGACTCTTATTCAAATATAAACATTTCTACGCAGGTTATAATTATATTGGAGCATCAAGAAGGTGGTACCGCCAGGAGATCCGAATTATCAGAAACATTCCCGGTATTTATTCATATAAAGATGCGCAGGGATTCAGGATTGATGACAGAAAGTTGAACGTTAAACCTGTTGATGCACATATATTCCACTATGGATGGGTCAAACCTCCCAAGATCCAGCAGGATAAACAGAAATATTTCAACAAATTGTGGCATTCAGACGAAGTGGCAAAGAAAATAGCCGGAGAAAAAGATGATTATGATTATTCCGAGATCGATGCACTCATACCTTTTACTGAATCACATCCCCGGCTTATGATTGACCGTGTAAAAAACCAGGACTGGGAATTCGAATATGATCCTTCAAATAACAGAATACACACGCCGCTGAAGCACAGGATTCTTAATAAGCTTGAAGACCTGACCGGATATAGGGTAGGTGAATACAAAAACTTTAAATTGATCTGACTTAAATAAGTACGAGAAATTTGGAAAGTTTAATAGTTCTTTATCATGATAAAGAACTCATTAAATCATATAGTTCGTTAGATTCGTTTTTATGAGAGCTGATATAGTCTTCAGCAAAGTCATTATCAAGATCTTCTAGAACGTCAATCTTTTTAATATATCCTCTCTCGGTCTTTCCCATTATTATATAATCCATACCTGACAATTTATTAAAAACTCCTTCCCTTCTGCGTCTGACCTCCTGATAGTTCCTGTCAGACTCCTCAGGTAATGATAACATTTCAAAATATAGAATAGGCTTATATTTGTCTATAGTTTCTTCCAGACCTCTTATAACCTCAAGCTCCGCTCCCTCTACATCGATCTTTATAACAGATATTTTTTCCGGATTCAGCATCTTAACCAGTGTGTCTCCCTTCATTACTATTGTATTAAAAGTATTCTCGAGTTTTTCATCATCCCCTTTAGTGAATCTATGGATAGATCCGCCTTTATCGGCTAAATCCTTTGTATATAGCGTCGTCACACCCATTTCGTCGGATAACGCTACAGAAAATATATCTGAATTTTTAAAATCATTCATCTTTATCAATTCTCTGCAATAATAACAACAGATTTGATTCGGTTCAAAACCAAAATATTGTCGGTTTTTATCCAAGACTCTAAGCTTTACCAGATAGATCCCAACATTGGCACCGATATCTATTACAACTCCTTTTTTTTGTTGTAAGAAAACCTTTAAGCATTCACCCATCCATAATTCTTCAGGGATGAAATATCCGCTTCCGAGACCAAAAAATACTGGTATTTTTATATTAACGCCAAGATAATCTAACCTGGTTTTTTTATAGCTGATTTTAGACAGGCCTTTTGTTATTTCCCGTCTCATCTTGAATAAAAATTTCATATATTCTCTTTTTAAAAATTTCTTTTGTCAGTTTTGTTAAATTAACTGCTGCAATTCACATGATATTTTTTACAGCTTTAATCAATTTGTTTTTTATATCATCATTCAGACAGTTAAGATCCTGATCGCAATCCTGCTTCCAGCAGGGAGAACACTCTACTTCTGATATCACCTTTTCACCCATTCCATAAAGTTCTATCTCTGGGGCACAGGTAACATTGAACCAACCGACAACCTTTTTTCCAAGAGCTATAGCCATATGCATCCCCAGTGAATCCGCAGTAATAACAACATCGCAAAGATCAACATACGTCATCCCCTTTCGAAGCCCTTCGGTTGTTGGAGTATTAATCACCTTATCCCCAAATTTCTTTTCCAGCTCTAGATTCCTCTTTTCATCTTCAAAACCTCCCACAAGCACCACTCTCTGTCCACTGTTTATTTCATAGAGTTCACTTATCAGAGATTCGATCACGTCGATAGGGATCCTTTTGTTACTGAACAGCCCTGAGCTTCCAGTATTGATACCAACTACGGGAAAATCAAAATCTAGGTCCAGGCATGATTTATATTCATTTATAAAATTCTTCTCCTCTTTAGTAAACCGAAATACATATGGATCGATATTATCATCAAGTTCACATATATCTCGAAGCATCTGCGGGTAAGTTCTCTCGTTTTCTATGAATTTAAGTCTATTATCGATACCAAGTCTGTAGTTATAATTCGAACCTTCATTCAGCGGGATGATCACCCCGTCCCCATTCATACCGAAACCGAGTTTCACATCTGCCAAGAGACCGTTTGTCAGAGCGCATATCTCATGTACTTTATCAGTATTCATTACAACATCGAACTTCATTTCCCTGAGGATCATAACTGTATTGAAATCATATGTGAATATCCTGTCTATATAAGGATTATTTTTTAGGAGAGGGGTGATCCTTTCTACGGTAAGCCAGTAAATTGTACTGGCGGGATATTTTCTTTTTATAGCCGGTAGAACCGTTGTTGTCATCAGGACTGCTCCCATCGCACCAATGTTAATTATCAGTAACTTCTTTCCACGAGGTTTCGGTGAAACACATGCTTCTCCATCTTCACCTGGATGACAGGGTTTATAACCGGTGAAATCTTTACAATCGGGAAAATCTGCAATCATATTCAGTCTCTGCCAGAGTTGGTATAATTGAAATAGCTATCCAGTTCATTGATCTGGTGCATTTCATGAATTATCTGTTCAGTTGTAATCTCTTCCATACACGACTGGTGAAAACATTCCTTTAAACCGCAATCCGCACATGGAACAATAGTGTGCAGAAACCTTCTTCGCTTTGTGTCCGGGTGAATCCAGGTCAAAGGGGAAGAAGAACCACAAATGGTGATCGTCGGCAATCCAAGAGCATCCGCAATATGTTTATTACCGGTATTATTGCTTATAACCAGGTCGCATTTCTGAATTATACCTGCCATCTCACCCAGACTTGTTTTCGGAATGATAAGCGGCTTGTGTTCCGTTTTCGCAATAAATTCATCTACCTGATCTTCTTCACCAGGTCCCCAGACAGTTATGATCCTGGCATTATAATCGGTTACAAGGCGGTCATTCAGCTCAGCCCACCCTTCCATCCTCCACATTCGTATCCTGCGTTTGCATGTAGGTGCAATGCATACCGTGAATCTGTCTATTTCAATTTTATTATCTGAAAAATACTTTTTTCCGTAGTCAACGTATTCCGGAGAGAGAACATATGTGAGATCACTCGTTTCTTCTTCTATACCAACAGCTTTGATCAGGGCCAGTTTTTTCAGGCTTGTGTACCTGTCCGGCTGCAGATGATTCACTTTACGGTCATAGACATATTTCCTCACCCTGACAGTATATCCAACCTTCACAGGAGCTTTACTGAACAGGGTCGCCCAGGCTGTTCCGGGGGTTCCGTATACATCTATCGTCAAGTCCCAGCCTTTAGCTCCAACACTCCGAAAGAAACGTAAAGAGCCCCGAATATCGTCTTTCTTTTTTTTGTAATATATGATCTCATCCAGATCGGGATTGTTTTCAAGTACCTGCCCCGGCGCCGGTTCTACCATGAATGCTATATGCGCTTCAGGATAATGCTTTCTAACAAGTGAGATCAGTGGTGTAGTCAGCAGCACATCCCCCATCGGCCTGAACTGGATAAGGAGAATTCTTTTGAAATCTTCTCTCATTTTTTTTACTTGAATTGCAGGTCATGCAGAGATTTATAGAGCCCGCCTTTACTTATAAGATCATCATGGTTACCAAGCTCTACTACCTTTCCCTGATCCATTACTGCTATCTTATCTGAATTTTTCACAGTTGAAAGTCTGTGCGCTATCACGAATGACGTCCTGTTCTGCATCAGGTTATGAGTTGCCTCCTGAACAAGGGATTCTGATTCTGAATCCAGGGCTGAGGTAGCCTCATCCAAAAGGAGTATTACCGGATCTTTCAGGATCGCTCTAGCGATCGCAAGCCTCTGCCTCTGGCCGCCGGAGATCTGCACTCCCCTTTCACCTATTTCAGTATTATAGCCGTCAGAGAGTTCCATTATGAAATTGTGGGCGTTTGCAGCTCTGGCGGCTTCAGTGACTTCCGCATCGGATGCTTCAAGATTCCCGTACCTGATATTATCCATAACCGAACCTGAGAACAGGATCGTCTCCTGGGGAACCAGGCTCATCATATCCCTGACTTCATGGTGATCGAGGTCTTTTATCTCATGGTCATCGATCAGGATTCTTCCCGATTGATTATCATAAAATTTCAGCAGAAGGTTTATCACAGTACTTTTACCAACCCCGCTGGGACCTACAAGTGCTATAGTCTCCCCTGCCTCGACTTCGAACGACATTCCCCTTAACACTGGATCTTTACCGTTATACGAAAATCCCACATCATGAAATGTAACTTTTCCCTTTTTCACTTCGATCTTTTCACTGGCAGTCTTTCTGTCTGTTTCCCTGTCTTTATCGAGGACTTCAAACACCCTCTCAGATGATGCGAGAGCTTTCTG
>JANQEH010000247.1 GCA_028278455.1 bacterium | reverse complement strand
GGCCGGTTCACCCATAGTCTTGCGGACGTATCTCTTCTTCGTGAGCTTATCCAGGGGGACATAGATAGCGCCGAACGGCCAGTCATGCCCGGTAACTTTCGAAACCTGCTCCCGGATAGTCACACCATAAGCATTTTCCCTTAATCTCCAGACCGCAAGGAGAATGATCTCTTCAGACCTTGACAACAGTTTCATGTTCTGCCTTTACACTAATTTGTATAATTTTATTATACATATTTCTTTATTAGACGAAATTTATGCAAAATAGGTTCACACTTTTTTGAATTGTTAATAATTTACGTATATGTAAGTTTCGATATAATCCCATTTACAGCTTGTTTTAAGCAGCTTGATATGTAAAAAAAAACACCGGTGAGTACACCGGTGTTCATCTTTTATTACACTAATCTAGTCTTTTTACCTTGCGAACCAGCGGTTGATCTTGATCAGGAATACGTTGTTCGGGTGGACGTCGAATAGATCACCAACATCATCCCGGAATGCGAAATTCCCGTTTGGGCCGTAGCCAGTCCTTTCCTGCGTCCACACGAGGAAAACGGTCGATCCCGGAATGTATTCCCAACGGATAACGAGATTCGATCTGAACTGGCGGAAGTTGAAATCCGGATTATCAAAACTGTAAGTTCCCGAGCCATTATTGATCTCATTCACAGTGTACTCTTCCGAATCGGAATCGTAGCTTATCTCATCGATCCCGAACTCATAGATCCTGTCGTCGTATTTTTCCGCCTTTGGAGATATAACCTTCTTGAAGTCAGAGTATTTACCAGCAGAAACGAACGGCTGACCGTAGTACTGGATCGACAGGTTAGGTGTGATACTGTAGTCTACTCTGAGAGTCAGAGACATCGTTGTCTGGTCTATCCTGCCGAGTATGTAGCGGGATCCGTCTGCTGCATCTTCGGTAGATACATACTGATAATCAGTATGATTTCTCGAAAAACCCGGATATGCCGAGATGTTTAGGGAGTTTCTCGGCCTCCAGCTTATTCTCGGATTGAGATTGAATACTTTCGTATCGCTCTCATCGCTTTTTGACATATATCCATTCAAGCCGAAATTCAGATTTTTTCTTTGATCCGAGTTGACGTTATACCACATATTCCATCTCGAGGGAGTCGTAAAGGACGGGCCGCCGCGGAGCATACCCGGTGAATGCGATTCAAAGTTTCTGTTAATTCCCATACCGTAACTCCAGTAATTCTTGAACATCATATGGAGATTAACATTACCGCCGTTGAATATGTTGTCGCTGTTGAAATTCCAGCCCGACCACTGGTTGAAGTTGATAGAAACATTCCTGAATATCCATTTAGGATTCCACTCTCTGTACTGCACCCAAACATGCTGCATTGCAACATCTGCCTGTCTCAGGAAACCGACATCATTCAGCTCTAAGCCCGGTGATCTCCAGGTAATACCTGTGTCAAACTTCCAATGACCATTTCCGCTTTTCCCGCCGCTGATCCTTCCGCCTTGTCCTGTCATTGTTGTTGCATTGGGATCAAGGTCCAGATGACCGGCATCCGGACGCTGATAATACCTAACTGAGGATTCCTGAGCCCTGGATATAGCTTCGGTGGTACCCTTTATATGGCTGAAAACCTGGTTATACCTGAAGTAATAGGTTTTCTGATTCCAATTATGAACGAAATCAATTCCTCCTGAATACGCCTCCTTGTTCAGAAATTCAAGGTGGGCTTCGCTTATGTCTCTGTAAACGGAGGTAATTATACCACCGATACGGGTATCGCCTTTTCTATAATCCTTCTGAAGTCTACCGACGAAGAAATTAGTCATCGGTTCTACTGTTTCCTTGTCTCTGATTCCATCTGTATCGATCTCAGCTGATTCTTTCATGGTCACTGCGTTCATTACTCCGACAGACAATCCGTTTCTTGTTTTTCCGGTAAGTTTTGCTGCAGAAGCTATACTTGTATTATTCGGCATGTCAAGGAATGAGTTGTCGTCAGTATCGGGATAATAGTGGGGTGAAGCGCCTATTCTTCTCGAGTAAAACAGGTTATCAGATGAGAAATCTCCATCGCCGCCCGTAATCTGATAATTCAGGATATTTTTTCCCTCAACAAAGAAAGGCCTTCTTTCCTGAAAGAAAGTCTCATAGGCAGATAAGTTAACAACTGAAGGATCGGATTCAACCTGCCCGAAATCGGGATTGACCGTCAGGTTCAATGTCAGGTCGCTTGTAACTCCGAACTTCGCATCAAGTCCTCCGCGCATGCCGGGATCTCTGCCGTCAGAGAAAGGATTTCCATCTTCTTTCAGTGAAGTCTCCAGTTTTCCGACCGAGTAGGGCAGGAGTTCGATACTGTTTTTTGATTTAATGCCCCTGATGCCTCTGAGTTCACCGAACTGGCTTACCCAACCCGGGGAATCCGCCGGTTTATACTGCCAGATAGATCTCTCTTCCTTTCTGTATAGTCTTCTCGTGAACTGAAGACCCCAGACCTGCTCATCTTTATCAGCGAATCTCAACTGGTTAAAAGGAATGCGGATTTCCGCTGTCCAGCCGTCACCGTTGACATGGGTTTCGGCGTACCAAACGGGATCCCAGCTGGTGTCCCAGTTTGATCCGTCATCGGAGACGAACTCGTCACTACGTACCCCGGAGCTGCTTATCGTAAAACTGAATGCTGTCCGATGGTCAAAATAACTGTCAATATTGATCTCCACCCAGTCTCCCGGAAAGCGATCCCGTCTTGTAACTCTGCTTTCGATTTTATCAGGATCGGTATCATGCGCCCTGAAAGCCACATAAAGGTAATCATCGTCATAGGTGATCTTGAAAGATGTATCCTGGCTTGGTTCTTTCCCGTCGTAAGGCATGTGCTGGGTAAATCCTCCACCCCATTCAACACCGCCCCAGACTTCATCGTCGAGAACTCCATCTATCTCCGGTGGTGTAGGATTAATTCTCTTGGTGTAATAAACCTTTTTCTCGATTTTCCTATTCTGTGCATAAAGACTAACAGAAAACAGGAGAATCATCATAATAAATAATACTTTACGCATAATATACCTTTCCAAAATAGTAAATCAAAATAACCGGCATAATTATATACTGAAAAACCTCTTGTTTGTTGCTGATCAGAATAAAAATTGAACAATTGTACTAATTTAGACTGGACGATATCGGAAAGGTTGAAAAAAAGGTTGCGTTAAATATAAATTAAATCTGATTGTAGTATTGAATTTCGAAAAAATCCCCCCTGGTTCCAAAACATGATTCAGCCTGTGAGATTTTACCATTAGGTCCCAAAACTTCGGAAAACCTGTCGAAATAACAAGATTACGCCTGTCGTTTCGAGTGAAATCATCATCGATTTGAAATGATGATGAATCGAGAAATTTCAGAAATTAAATCCGGGACTATAATCAACGTGTTATAATATAAGGATCAATTTACTGCTTTTTCAACTCCATACCGGGAGCATCCCCGGGCCTCTCAACGAATCCATGCTTAAGGTAAAAATCTATAACGCCTTTTGCGCAGAATAGTTGAATATCACGTATATTATGCTTCTTGCATTTCTCTACTAATTCCTTCAGAATTGCGCTGCCGATACCCTTGTATTTATATCTCGGGTACACTATCAGGTCCAGGATCAGCGCGTGCACTATCCCATCGCAGATAATCCTGCCGAATCCGACAAGTGTACCGCTATCATAAGCAGAAACCATGAACCAGCTTGAGGCCAGTGCATCATAAAGTTCATCAATACTTAGCTGATACTCCTCGTTCCATCCGGTGGTCTCAAACAGTGCAAAGAATTGGTCTTTATCAGGGATTTCAGTTGTATATTTTAACTCCATCACATTTCTCTCGGTTTATTTATCGTTTATCAGGTTGAACCATAGCTGGTTTCTTCCTCCAAAAAAGTGACTGAAGAAGAAGTCGAGATCACCATCGCCGTCGAAATCACCGAAGGCGCAGCTAAGGAAGGCATTATTATCCTGAAGACTGATCCCCGTATTGATAAATTTACCGGTGCCGTCATTAATCCAGACCTGGTTTGGGAGCCCTGAACTCATAATGACTGCATCCAGATAACCATCCCCCGTCAGGTCATCAAGGCCGACTCTTCCAAATTTTGCCGCAAACAACTCCTGCCCTGAATCTGTAAAATTTCCTTTCCCATCATTAAGAAATACCATTGTGGGATCAGGATCGTTCCTTCCTCCGTTTGACATCACAATATCAAGGTCTCCGTCATTATCAATATCACCGGAATCTCCGAAACTCCTGACTGCTTTAGGATCATGCATTGACCACGATTCTGTGAATAGACCCGTGCCGTCATTTAACAGGGTTCTGTATCCTTTTCCCGCTATCTTATCAAAAATATCGACAAGACCGTCTGAGTTAAAATCTCCCCAGACGATTGAGCTTGGAAAACTCTTGCCCGTATCCGTAAAAACTCCCGTACCGTCATTTTCATATATCTTATTCTCTTCAGGATGGTAGCTTACCATTGCATCCAGGTCCCCATCGCCGTCTATATCGGCAATGAATACTCCTGTGCCGCTCAGATCCTTATCACCAAGATCCTGTCCGCTTTCTGTAAAATGTCCTTATCCGTTATTGAAATATACTTTGCTGGGAATATAGCTCCACGTTTGACCATTATCCTGGCTCCAGCCGGCACAAGGTATGAAAACATCAATATCACCGTCACCGTCAAAGTCTCCAATCCCGGTACCATGTCCCTGCTGCGTCAGTTTCTGTCCGGATTCAATAAACCTGCCATTTCCATCGTTGAACCAAACCTGTGAATTATTGAAACCCATATTGGCAAAGATTGCATCCAGGTCCCCATCGCCATCCAGGTCAGCTATCCCTATCCGGTTGGTCCTTACCGGTTCAAACACCTGGTCACTCAATCTAAATGAAAGATCTGATTCGGGGCGGCTTTTTTCCTGCGCATAGGTCCCGGAAGAAAATTGCAGAGTAAAGCTCAAAACCATAACCACAAATAGAGTTCTTGAAATCATATTTTTCTCCTTAAATACTTTAGAATTTTTCCAAGAAACAGCCAGCTCACTACAATAATTCGTTAATAACCATCCGGTCTCAAATCATCAATGAACGAAGCATCTACCCAGTATATATCGGGATAACCGCTCCCCGGCGAATTGTATAGTTTCAGCATTTCCGTTATCGTTATTCCGGACATATTATCCTTTATATGTTCTCCCACTCTAGGTGCCATAAAAAAGAAGTACTTCCCATCCGGAGAAATATATGGAGACCACTCCGAACCCTGCTCTGTATTGATTTTATCTCCCAGATTTATGGGATCGCTCCACTCATCGTTCGCATTCCTGAAGACTATGTAGTAATCCGCACCACCTCGAGTGTCCTCTCTTAATCCGGTACTGAGAATAATGTAACTCTCATCTCTTGCAATATAAGCGTTGAACTGATTGGCTGTCGAGTTCACCTGTTCCGGCAGCAGTTCTGCTTCGGTATATTCACCGTTTACCAGCCTGCTTCGGTATAACTTATTCCCTCTCTGTCCTCGTACAACACGAGTAAAATACATAGTTCCGTCATCTGTAACAGATGCAAAGAATTCTGCACCGTCAGTATTTATCGGCGGACCGGGATTGTACGGTTCTCCCCAGCGGTCTCCCTGTCTGTCCATTACCCATATATCCTGATCACCTGCCTCAGTCTCTCCGGCTGCTGTGTCCGGACGGTTTGACAGGAAATAAAACTTTCTCCCGTCTGGAGATATTGCCGGTTCAAGTATCATATGTTTCATTTCACGCGAGAATGGAGCTACTTCCGGTTCAGTCCACCTTCCGTTGATATTCTTTGAAACCATGACAAGAGTATAGTCGAAATTCGCCAGAGCTATACAATAGTAGATCTCATTTCCGTCGGGAGTCATTGCAAAATCCCGAGTGTATAATCCCGTGGGTATAATACCGGGAGCAAATAATACAGGTTCGTTTCCAGGAGGTGTCTGCCCGAGATATGGCCCTGTCAATACAGGAAAATCAGAATCTGCAGGCCTTAATCCAAGAAATACGCCAAGTGTTGATATTACGATCAAACCAGCTATAATATATTCATTTTTAAGCTTATTCATTATTGTTTCTCCTCACCTGTTAGCATTTGCACTGTTCTTCAATTCTTCAATTATCCCGGCATCAATCCAATAGATCGCGGAGTTTCCGTTCCGATGACTGTTCTGAAATGTTTTTATATCAGACAATTTCACCGGTAATCCTTCATAATCATCATGGATATTTCTCTCACTGCTTCCGAAGAACAGGTATTTTCCATCCGGAGAAACATAAGCTGACGTAGCGTGTCTATCGTTGTTGATTTTTTCTCCCATATTAACCGGTTCACTCCAGGTATCATCACTGTCCCGAAATGAAATGTAGTAATCCGCTCCGCCGAAACCGTTTTCTCCGCCTCCGGAACAGTAAATCAGATAACTCTCTTCAGGTGAGATAAAGGCATTGTAAGGCCTGTTTTTATTAACTATATCGCTGATCCTTTCCGGTTCACCATATTTCCCATCGATAAATCTCGACCTGTAAATTGCTGCTGCACCGTCAACGACTTTCGTAAAGTATAGAGTTCCATCCTTTGTAATCGAAGGATAGAATTCGTTCCCATCCGTGTTTATAGGCTCATCCAGGTTGTAGGGCTCGCTCCATCCTGTTTCTGTCCTGTCTACGGCCCAGATATCCTGCTTTCTCCAACCCGGCTGGGCTTCTTCACCCTTTTCCGGTCTGTTTGACAGAAATAGTAGTCTCTTTCCATCCGGAGAAATAAAAGGCTCAAAATCGAGGTATTGTCCGGAGAATGAGGCGACTTCCGGTTCTGTCCACTTCCCGTTTACTATCTTAGAATAGAAAATAAATGCTTTACCCCATTCGGAAACGCAGTAATATAGCTCGCTCCCGTCCGGCATCATTGCAACATCACGAGTATACATACCGGTCGATACTATTCCGGGTGCGAAAACAACAGGTTCAGAACCCGGGGGATTCTGGCCGAGGTAATCTCCTGTCAAATCTGGGAATTTGTGCAGGTAAGCGGATTCTTCTGCGCTGCCGCAGTTAAGGAACAACATCAGTATGACCGTAAGCAGCCTGAAATCAATAATAGTCCTTAAGCACATCATCTTTTTCCTGTATTTAATAATGCAGTTATAATTTCAGCAGCTATACTTAACTTATACGGAAACATGGTGAATTAGATCGAAGAATGCAGATATTGGTTTGCCGTCGAAGTTGTAATAGAAGCCATTTTTATTTCTGCATTATACAGATAACGTGAATTTTTATTCCCCGTTTACTTATAACCTTCTATTATAGAAGCATTGATCCAGTAAATATCCGGCATGTGATTGTCTCTGTCCCTGTTGCTGGAGAAGAAGATATATTTCCCGTCCGGGGAGATCCGGGGCCAGTTCTCCTCGGAATCAGAATTAACCGGTTTACCCATATTTACTGCTTTTCCCCATGATCCGTCTGTTTGCTTGAAACTTATATATAAATCCCCCACCAGATCCTTACCCATCTGATCAGGCCTGCCTGCCGAATAAAAGATCATATAACTGCCGTCGGGTGATACAGCAGGCTCCACCTCTATAAACTCCGTATTTATATTATCACCCGGATTTACCGGAACCGAATAAGAACCATTATTAAATCCCGAGAAATATATATCATTATCACCTTCTTTCAGACCGAAATTTCCGTTAAAATACATATAACCGTCAGACGTAATGCAGGGATTCCACTCTCCAATAGATGAACCGGGCTTGAATTCTATTATCTCAGGTTCTGACCATTCTCCATAATTTTCTCTTTCCAGCATCCATATATGAGGAATTTCTTCAGGCTCTTTACCGGGATTCAGCGGCCTCCATGAAGTAAAAAACAGTTTTTGACCATCATTTGAGATATAAGGAGTTCCATCCCTGAATCGCCCCGAAAACGGAGCAACAACAGGCTCAGACCATTCCCCGTTTTCCCGCTTTAAGAACATGATAGAAAGATTCTTGCCCGGTACAAATCTTGAGAAATATGCCTCTTTTCCATTCCGGGTAAAAGATAGCGCAAAATCAACGGTTTCATGAATTGATACGATACCGGGAGCGAAGACTTCCGGCTCTGTTCCAGGCGGTTCCTGTCCCAGGTAATCGATATTCCCGGAATTATCACCTTTTCCATAGCAGGAATATAAAATAGTGGCTATGACTGTCATTAATATTAAAGTCAATCTCATTTAATATTGCTCTCTTTTCTAAGTTCTTGAATAATATCGGCTGTTATCCATTTGATATCGCCATGGTCAAGAATAAAAATGTATTTGTTATCGGGTGAAACTCTGGCATGAATTATGTCATCACCTGTTAGCCCAAGCTTTTGCTTTAGACTGATCGGTTCTCTCCAGTCATCTTTATTGTTTTTGGTGCTGAACATAAGGTCCGTGTTAAAGCTATTGTTTTCTATCTTTATCCGCACAAAGAACATATAACTCCCATCAGATGATACATAGACAGCGCCTTCTCCATATTCAGTATTAATACGGGACGGTAGACGTACCGGCTGCGTGTATTTTCCATTGACATATTTTGAATAGAAAAGATCCATGTTTGCATTCTCACCCCTGTCCGAGTGAAAATATAGAGTGTTGTCATTGGTGAGACATGGGAATCCTTCATTTGCGTCAGAATTAACCGGAAAGCCGACATTAACCGGTTTTCCGAATCCATCTTCAGTTCTCTCTACATACCATATATCCGTATCTTTCCTGCCTTTACCATGAACAGCAGCAGACCTTCTTGAACCGAAAAAAAGCTTTTTCCCGTCTGTTGTAAAAGTTGTTCCGTCATCAAGAAAATCGCTGGTAAAACTTACTTTTTCCGGCCCGGACCATTCACCCTCTGAATATCTCATGACGAGAATATCGTGCCTGTCTATTTCATTTTCTTTATACTGTCTAGTGAAATACAACTCTTTTCCATCATTTGAGAAAGTCACTGTACTGTGCTCACGATTTTCCGATGAAACTACCTCCCTGGCAAAAACTTCTGTCTTTCTACCTGGATAAACCGGATCCGGATAGTTTACTACTATTTCTTCATTTTCCTTGCAATAAACAAGGCACATACTGATGAAGGATAACAATAAGATCATATAACTCTTATTGATCATATCAATTCACCTTCTTTTATTAAATATTGAAGCAGGTTAATAATAGAATTGTAATAAGTAATAAGAAACTCCGGGGTGAAGGAACTGATAATATCCCGGTCATGAATTTTACAGTTTATCACCCCGGAGGCAAAATAAAAATCATTCATTGTTTTTCTGTATTCAGCTCACCATCGATAAAACTCAGCACCCTTCCCGCTCCAAGCCTGACAAAGTCCTTACCATATGCTTTACTGAACATCTCGATCTGGTCATCACCTGTGCAGTGAGTCGCACCGCACTTTTGAATCCCCAGATCGTTGAACTCACCTACAATTTCCTTGATCTGTTTTGCATCATGCTGCATGAGATGAAATCCACCGAAGACCAGGTATATATCTTTGTCAACGATTTCTTTTGACTTTTTTACAATATCGACAATTCCGGGATGAGCACAACCGGTCATAACAATAATTTTTTCACCAAGATCGAACACCATGGATTGCTCCTTTATACCCCTGCCCATTTCGCCTGTCAGATAAACCCCTTCACATACTTCATACGGATCTTTCTTTAGCAAAACACCTTTTGATTTTTCTTTGACCTTATTGACGAAATATTCCGGACTGGAAGCGGGAAGATACACCTCCACATCACTGTTCCTGGATAGGAATTCCATCAGGCCGCCTATGTGGTCGCCATGATTATGGGATATGATCACAATATCAGGTTTGTCAAAGTCGATCTTCAGTTTTTCCATATTACCGATAAGAATTTCGGGTTTTGTTCCTGTATCAAAAAGGATTGTCTTCTCTGCGCCTTCAATGAGACATGCAAAACCCCAGTCAGCTTCCAGACCTTCTTTGAAGACCGTATTATCATAGATTATAGTGAACTTAATCCCTTGCCCATCACGTGCAAATGCGGTTATACCGGTTATGAGAAGCAGGCAAAAGATAAGAAATATACAAAAAGACTTTTTCATTTGAGACTCCCGAAGCATTTAAAGTTTGATAGCTTTGGAGATAATTTAACGTTTTGTGTTGTTTTTCACAATAACAGTTTTCTTTTCCCCGGGTTTCTCGAAGATCAGTGCTTCGGGGTAATGCTGCCTTATTCCGCGGGAATCTTTCTCGATATCTCTTGGGCGCATATGGGTAACGACGATATTTTCCGGCTTTATAAAGTTTTCCATGATCTCTCTCCCCTCTGGAGACTGCAAAAAATAACAGTCTACAAATGCTATATCAATACTCTTTTTCTGAAGCGCGTATTCTTTGAAATATTCAATATTTCTTGGAGGCCAGAGGTCTCCGACATACAATATATTAGTACCGTTAAGATCCACTACAAAACTGATCGTTTTGTATTTTCTTCCAGGTTTGTCAGTATGGTCTACGGTTATTACTTTTATATCGATACCATCAATTTTGATCTTTTCAAAAGACCCCCACTCCGGATCAGCAGTGACGAGCTTCTGTTCTATATCCGGATAGTTCTCACCCAACTCTTCTGTGAGTCTCTTTTCTGTCAGAACTGAAGATAACAGTTTTATGTTCTTATTCTTTAGCAGGAGATCCCTGACCATTTCGGTATTATAGTGATCGTCATGAGGGTGAGATATCATTAGAGCACTGATCCCGTTATAGGGCGCTTCATCCTTCACTATCTTAGCAAAGATATCATCCGGAGTATTACGGTAATTCCACGGATTTTTGTTCAGGGCATCGAACATTACCTTTTTACCGCCGGATGCTACCATAAATCCTGCATTAGCTATATAAGTTACTTCAACAGCATCCTTCTTCTGTTTTTTCTGGGCCGGTTTACTACCACTGTAAACATCATTTCCGCTAAATACTGCCGCAACAATTAAAAGAAGTGCAGCTATCCTGAAAACTCTTCGCTGTTTTAGCATGCCTGACCTCCGGATTTTTATATACTTTTATTTACATTAGAATGAGAACCATTTATTGAATTTTATAAGAAAAATATTATGGGGATGAATCTCGAAAAGGTCACGGATGTCACCCCCATATCTGAAATTACCTGTTCCGAAATATCCTGTTCTCTGCTGGGACCATACAAGGTATACTGTAGAACCCGGATTATATTCCCATCTGATAATAAGATTCGATCTGAATTGCCTGAAATTGAAATCCGGATCTCCAATACTGTAATCAGTATTTCCATCGAGATCCTCATCAATATTGTATTCATCATACTCCGGATCATGCCTTATCTCTTCTCCTGAAAAAGTATGAAACCTGTCTTGAAAAGCATCAGCCCGCGGATCAGCCATCCTCTTGAATTCCGAATACTTTCCTGCTGAAACAAACGGCTGGCCATAATACTGGACTGTAAGATCCGGTGTAATATTGTAATTGAACCTGAAGGTAATTCCAAAGGTTTTCTGATTAAGTGAACTCATGATATACCGGTTTTCTCCGTTATAGGAGCGGGTATTTACATACTGCAGCTTTTGCCTATTATAGTTATAACTGGGACTGAGAGATAACTCGAATGCATTACTTGGCCTGAAAGTCGCTCCCAAATTTAAATTGCCTGACTTGAATTCTTCATTATCCGCCCTTCGGAGAAATGAACCAATATTGAAGCTCATTATCTTTCTTCTGTCTGTATTCAGACTCCCATTGATAATCCAGTCACCGGACTGTTTTGAAGCAGGGCCCCCTCTCAGGTTTGTCAGGTTGATCGATTCCTGTTCTCTCTGTCCGTTTATAAATATGCGCCAGAAATTGGAAAACTGACTGTTTATCATGAAGAATCCACCAAGACCGGATTTTTCTCCGCTGTAATTGAAATTAGTCCATTGGGCTGCCTCAAAATGAAAATTCCTGAAAATAGAGAACGGCTCAAATATATTATACCTCCCATATAATCTGGCAACCATATAATCCGCACACATCTGAAATCCCATATCATTTAGATCGAGCCCGGGTGATCTCCACGCAAAATTAGCTCCGTAGTTAACTTTGCCTCCCTGCTTACCGGCCTCTATGTCACCGCCGTGCCCAGACAGATGTGTTCTGGTTGAATCCAGAACTATATGATCTGCATCCTGCCTTTGAAAATACCTGGGAGAAGATGTCTGTGTCCTGACAATAGCCTCTTCATCTCCACGAACGTTACTGAAAATTGAGCGAATAGTCAGGAAGTATTTTCTGTCCTGCCAATAATGGGACAGATCCAGCCCTCCTGTGTATGCCGATTTATGAAGAAAATTTAAGGCGGGGTTGTCGATATTCCTGTTGACCGCAGTGAACATCCCTCCTATAATTGTATTACCTTCGTCAATATCCTTCTGAAGACGTGTTACGAAATAATTCGTTCCCGGCTCAACAGTTTCATTCCTTCTTTTCCCCGCCAGGTCTATTTCCGCATTTTCTTTTGCCCCGATACTTTCGAGGATTCCTATTGAAAAACCGTTATCAGTCTTTCCCGTAAGCTTGAATGCCCCAACGATGGAAGTATTTTCCGGAATATCTGCAAATTCGCTGCTGCTTATACTCGGGTAATACTGCGGTGTTCTGCCGATCCTTCTCGAATAGAACAGCTTATCCATAGATGCTGTTCCAATATTGGTTACCCGAAAATTGAAAATATTACTCCCCTCGATGAAGAATGGCCGTTTTTCTTCGTAAAAAGTCTCGAATGCGGAAAGATTTATAACTGACGGATCAACCTCAACCTGCCCGAAATCCGGATTGATTGTAAAATCCATAATGAGATTATTGGTTATTCCGATCTTACCGTCAATACCTCCATTTATATCATTCAGGCTGCCTGTCGCAAAAGGATTACCGTGCTCTTTTTTGAACTTTTCTGCTTTCCCTACGGAGTATGGCAATATTTCGATCTGACGTTTAGGTTGGATATCTTTAATTGAATGGATCTCACCGAACCTGCTCATCATACCGGATACACTGCTTGGTATATACTGCCAGGTTGAGATCTCACCTTCGCGATAAAGATGCCTTCTGACCTGCAGTCCCCAGACCTGTTCACTATTGCTGCCGAACCTAAGTTGAGTAAGAGGTATCTTCATCTCTGCCTTCCAACCGTCATTATCAATCACTGTCTCTGCTTCCCAAACGGAATTCCAGTTAAAATCAGCATTATCTCCATCATCGGCAAATAAAACATCCGACCTCACCCCTGCAGCTGTAACATTGAATACGAATGCCGTTCTCTTATCGAAATAACTGTCGATCATTATCTCCACCCAGTCCCCCTCCGGTTGATCACGTCTCGACATCCTCGATACAATCTTTCCAGGTTCGGTATCATAAGCTTTTATTGCTACATAAAGGTTTTCATCATCATACACGATCTTAAATGCTGTTTTCTGAGTCGGGATTTCATTTTCGTAAGGCATCCGCTGGACAAATTCTCCACCCCAACTAGCCTTATCCCAGCATTCATCCTGTATTATTCCATCAATCAAAGGCGGATGGGGATTGATCCTTTTTGCATTGTAGATCCTTTTCTCAACAGCATCCTGTGCAAAAACGCTGCTGAAAAGCAAAAGTGGGAGGATCCCCATCAAATTGCATTTAGTTCCTGTCATGATTGCTAACCGTGTGTATTATACCTAAAGTATATTGGGATATATGTCAGTAAATCTGCAATATTTATAGATATTACCAATCGAGGACAAGCTAATATTTAATAAAGTTAAATTGAATAATATTGTGATTAATACCAATATGAAGTGATGAAAATGCCTCTAAGAGGGATGGAAATACCAATAATGGATGGTGCTTTTTAAGAATATCTGTTCTTGCTATAAAACAGATAGAAGCCTTAGCTGTTATATCAGCTAAAGTGAAAAAGCGAAGAATTCCTTCAGTTTCTCACGATATTTTCTACTGAGGGTTAATTCTGTTCCATTGTTCAGAATTATCAGGTTCTCCCCGTTATAGAAAGGCTGAATCTCTTTAACATGCTCAATATTAACTATCCTTGAGCGGTGTATTCTCATGAATTTTTCAGGATTAAGCTTTCTTTCCATACTGTTCATTGTATCCCTGATCAAGTGCTCTTCCCCATTAACATGGACCGTTACATAATTGCCAGCCGCTTCTATCCAGCTGATCTCATCGGTTTTCACAAAGAATATCCTGCCCTCGGATTTTATCACGAGGCGTTCCATGTACCTCTGGTTAGGTTTTAGCTCCTGGATCAATTCATGAAACCTGTCTGTAATAGTAGCGCTGTTGCTCTGGTCGATCTGTTCCTTGGCCCTGAGGATAGATTTTCTGAATCTTTTCTGGTCGAAAGGTTTCAGCAGATAATCAAGTGCATGGACCTCGAAAGCGCGCAAAGCATATTGATCATATGCTGTGATGAAAATGATGTGCGGCATATCCTCTGAATTAATTGTATCGAGTACTTCGAAGCCGTCCATTTCGGGCATCTGAACATCAAGGAAAACAAGGTCCGGCTGCTTTTCGGATATATGTTTTACAGCCTCGAAGCCATTGCATGATTCCCCTACAAGATCAAACTCAGACTCTTCCTCGAGCAGATCTTTGATTCGATCCCTTGCCAGAGGCTCATCATCAACCACCAGTGTTTTTATTCTCATAATCTCGCTCAGGTATTTGCAAGTATATTTATCCTTTACGGCAGGGAATTACCAAAGTTACATTTACACCGCCGCTTTCAGAATTCCCTATTGAGAAATTATGACCTTTACCATATAGCTGCTCAAGACGCTTTCTTGTATTCGAGAGGCCAAATCCCTCAATTATTCCAGAATTGATACCTTGTTTCAATCCTGATCCGTTATCATTGATTGTAATGCTCAACCTGCTATCAATGAATTCTGTTTTGATATTTATTTCACCCTTTGTGCTTTTTTTAGCTATCCCGTGTTTTATAGCGTTTTCTACCAGTGGCTGAAGAATAAGATTCGGCACTACACAATCCAGGGCGTTTCTGTCAATATTCAGATTAACGTTAAGTCTGTCCTGAAAACGGGTTTTCTCGATTTCCAGGTACAGTTTCAAAAACTCGAGTTCATCTTTGAGGAGAATCTCCTGTTCACCGGATTTTTCAAGAGTCATCCTTAAAAGGTCTCCTAACCTGCCGATCATTTTGTCAGCAGCAGCAGGATCCTTTTTGACCAGCGCTGATATTGCGTGCAGGGTATTGAACAGAAAATGGGGATGCAGCTGCATTTTAAGTACTTCGAGCTGGGCCTGGGCAAGTTGTGTTTCCATCTGAGAGGTTTTCAGTTCATGCTGACGATTCTTTTTCTGATAATCGGTCAGCATACATAGACCGATGACTATCCAGTAGACTATCATATTGAAGACTATCTCCTTGATCAGCTGAACAAGGATCATATGTAAGTCCCAAAGTGGGCCGGATTTGATCATCATTGCAAAAATATGAAAAACAAACGCATGGACAGCAGCGAAGATAAGCGCAAGTATCAAATGTGTTGGAATCGAATAATACCAATTCCGTAAATCAATCGGGATCCGTCTTGCCAAGACTATTATCACGACAGAAAGCAGAGCCCAAACCAGCCAGTTCGCGAGAGAGAGTTTCAAGTTTGATATGAATGATATCGGCTTTCCTTCAAGAAGATAATAAAAGTAGGTTTCACCAGAAAAAAATACAGCAAGGGCTAAAAAGATCCCGAGTATATACATATAATTGATAAGGCGCCGCTCATTATCCGGCATATTCATCCCGGTTGTTATACTTTTTATTGAATTATGACTCTTTTATTTTAAGAAGTATCCGCGCTTCCGGTATAAGATTATACAGTACCACTGAGGAAATTATTCCTCTAACGGCACCTTTCATTCCATCGACAACTCGCAAGTGGCGATCATCTGTACATTTCCGCCCACAAAAACATCGATCGTGTTCCTTTTATTATTTGCCTTAAGAAATAGAAGGGATTTCCTGTCGATCTCATACCCCTGTTCAACCCTGATATTTATAGCATCTTCTCCGAAAAACCTGTTCTTTACTAGGTAACCGGCAAGACAACCGTTTGCCGATCCGGTAGCCGGATCTTCAGGTATTCCGAGCTGATCAGCGAAAAATCTTACATTCAGATCATTCTCATGACCATAGGTTTCCGGAGCAAAGATCAGAACAACTTTTGCTTCAGTATCATGTATGAATTCATTAAATGCCTCCTGGTTAACCCTTGCTTTCTTTACAGCATTGATAGATCGCAGAGGAACGATAAAGGTATAAAAACCTGTAGACACTTCTTCCGCTGGAAAACGGTCATCGATATCACTTTTTTCCAGACCAAGAAGCTCGGCAAATACCTGAGAATCGAATGACTTCCCGAATTCTGGAGCTTTCTGTTTCATCCAGAGTTCGTCAGCTATATCGTTTTTATAAGTTATATCAACGGGGATCTGCCCAACCTTGAGGTTAAGTTTCACCGTTTTAATTTTTTCCTTTATGATTTCTCTTTGAATTATATATGCTGTACCAAGTGTAGGATGCCCGGCGAAAGGCAATTCAACTTTAGGAGTAAATATTCTGACATCATATCCGTCATCTGTCTTTTCATCCGACAGGATAAAGGTCGTCTCCGAATAATTCATTTCGTTCGCTATTTTCTGCAGATCAGCCTCCGGTAAATCTTCAATGTTCTTGAATACTGCAAGCTGGTTTCCTGCATATTTCTCTGTTGCGAATACATCAACAATATAGAATAGGGGTTTTGTCATCGGTCTACTCCGCTTTCCTTGTGATACAGTGTTAGGTAAATATAGAAATGATTTCCTGTTGAGTGATTACTCAGCCCGTTCGCAGTAATAGTCTTAATATACTTGGTTTTCATGATTTTGTTCCTGAAACAAGAATCAGTAACTCTAATATGATTATCATAATGAAAGAAATAACCGCCGGCAATGACTCTGTGGCGGACACCACCTGTTGCCCTGTCATTATGGCATAATAAAAATTGTCATTTTCATCGTTCTTTTTTTAGATTTTTCAGAGATAAATGTTATAATTCTTAATGGGAGGTCAATACTATTCTGACTATCTCGGATCTCGAAAGGAATCTCATTTTCAATTCCCATACCCCTGTTCCGCTGGATGTGTATATATAACTGTCTTTGAGCCTGTATAATCCATAATTGTATCTATAATAGAGCCTTACCAGCCATTCCATCGGGGGAATCTGTCCGGCGTGTGTATGTCCTGAAAGCTGAAGATCGACACCCTTCTCTACATTATCCTCGAAAGACTCAGGCCTGTGGTAAAGCAGAACTGTTGGGAGATCTTTCCCGCTTCCGTTAATGGCGCTGTCGATATCGGGCCCCCCATACGGAGAACTCCTGCCTTCGCTATCGTTTATCCCAACAAGCTCGATAACTCCTCCGATATTTACCATTTCATTATAAAGCATCCGGATATCTGTCCTGCCAATTATTTCTCTGAAATAGTCAATGCCGGTATAGTACTCATGGTTACCGGTAACAGCATATACACCATGTTCTGCCTGCATACGGTTGAACAGACTAACTAATTCATCAATTTCATTGAAGCCATGTCCGAATATATCTCCTGTTATTACAATAAGATCTGCATCCAGTTTGTTGATTCTATCAACTATCCTTCCGAACCACCTGCTGTCTAACAGATCACCGAGATGCAGGTCTGTTAATTGAATGATCGTGAAACCGGAGTTTTCAACTCCGAGGTTTTTTAACGGAATCTCTACATCCTTAATGATGGGATCACGTGAACCGTTATAAATTGAAATCGATGATACTATCATTACCGCACTCAGAAAAACCATACCAGTTATTTTTCTGAATTTTTTCAATGCAAGTGAGATGAAAAATTCGAAAAAGAAGAATCCCAGGGATATCGACATAATACCCAGCCAGTAACCGCCGGCTAACAAAAGAGGCCTTATCCCGAAAATGTTACCGGCAAAGCTGGTTACCTGATAACTCATAATAAATCCTGATATAAATATACCGAGTAGTATCAAGTTACCCTTACGTGAAAGCCCTAAACTATAGTGGATTCTGCTGAAAGCAAAATAATGTATCCAGATTGCAACGATAATTGCGATATTCCCCGTAATTAACTGAGTTATAAAAAAAACGGCCCATAATGATATTATTACAATACCTTTATTTTTGCGGCTCAGATCAAATCTTGTAATTATCCTTTTATATAGAAGAAGATGCAGACCGATTAAAACGGTTATAACTAATAAAGCCGCCGTGAATTCATTTAACGGTAAAGCCTCATTCTCTGTAATAGTGATATACAATGCTGAAATGAGAGTCAATGCGAGGGAAATTGAGATGAATATCCGTCTCTTACCGGCAACAATTTTTGTCATGCCTAACTCCAAAAAAGACATAAAAACTGCTGCAGTAAGCCCAAAGCACCAGATACTCCCGGACTTAATCAGAAAATCATTTTTCACAACACTTCCGGCAAAATAAAGCAGAAGTGGTAAGAAAAGGACCGTAATTACGAAAATTTTGACACCTTTATTCGAAATAAATTCTGAAAAAAGCCACTTATATATCCACAGGGAGAAAGCAGAGGTAAGAACAAGTGATATAGAAAAAGTAAGAAGTGTTGGCGTCATAGTTCTATTTTCTGATCTTCAAGAAATTTGTTAACATCGCAGGCATCTGGTAAAGCCGTTCTGCCGCCAAGCGCCTGTGTATTAAGTGACGCTGCCGCGCTTGCAAATGATGCAGCCTCTTTAAGATCCAACTCATTTATCAGGCAGTAAAGGAATGCTCCGTGATAACAATCACCACACCCGGTGGTATCGATAACATTATCAATTATATATGCCGGCTGGTGAAATGACTCACCTGCCTCAGTGTATATCCAGCTCCCGTTAATTCCATCTGTTATTACTACAAGCTCCGGGCCTTTATTCAAAATGTATTCCGCTGCCCATTTTATATCGGTTTCCCCCGTGAATGAATCCGTAAAATTCTTCGCAGCAATAAAAATATCTGTCAAGGGTATGAATCTGTCAAGCTCTTCCCGGTATCTGCCTGCTCCTCCGTCGAATGAGATTTTCACTTCATATTCATCTGCTGTTTCACAGATCCTGAGGCAGCTATTAATATGTCTTCCATTTATATGAATTATTTTCGTACCGCATAAAATCTCCGGGGGGATATCCATTACCGGTATTTCCGATGCAGATCCCGGGGTAAACACTATAGATCTCTCACCATTATCCCTGTTCACCATAACCGAGGCGATTGATGATTCTTCACCATCGGCAATAGACAGAAATTCCGTTGAAACACCATGGTCCCTGAATTCTCTGATAATCATATCACCGCAAATATCATCACCCAGAACATCGACCATAGCCGTACGGGCTCCAAGTTTAGCTGCTGCAACCATTGCAGTAGCTACAGGACCGCCTCCCTGAATTTTAGATTCTACTGCCTGCTGAACTGTATTCCCAGCCGGGAATCTGTCAACAATATATAAAAAATCAAGTGCAGATACACCTATTCCGATGATGTCAAACTTCGATGATCTATCCATGTTCAGGTTCCCTGAATATTGCTTGTTATCAGCATACATTAATTATCGAAATGTAACAATATAAATTATTAATATGCAATATAGATAGAAATTATTTATCTTAAAGGAATTTTATTTTCTTTAAACTGTAAAACATATAGAAATTTACAGCATAGGAGAATAATCATGAGAAGCCGCAGTAAGATTTTTATGATTTCTTTGCTCACCGTAATTATTCTTATTACCGGGTGCGCAGGTAATGCGGATGAGGGAAGGATCTCCTTTCACTACCTTGGACATGCATCATTTATACTGAAGTTCGGAAACGATCACTCAGTCTTAACTGACTATGGCAAATCAAATTCTTACGGTCTTGACAGTCCGATCTACGATTTTGGCAGCTTCATCCCCGATATCGAGACATATTCTCATACATCACATTCCGACCATTTTACAGAACAAGTATTAGAAGGAGTTAAATACATTCTTACTGACGGTAAGGGACTGGAGCTTGATGGATTTGCAATCAAAGCTGTTCGAACATCTGAAGCGACATTTGATAATAAGGAGAATTCGACATATATTTTCAGCTATGAAGGAATGACGGTTGTTCATCTTGGGGATGCGCAGGCAAATATAATCAATATTCAGAACGAAGAAAACAGAAAGTATCTCGGGGAGATACTGCCTGACAGGATTGATATGCTGCTGATGACAATACAGGGAGTAACTGAATTCATTGAACGCGCAGAGGAATTCATCGACTTTATAAAACCTGCCCGTATTATTCCAATGCATTACTGGTCTGTCGAGTACCGTGATAGATTTCTTGATCATTTGAAGACAATGAATAGCCTCGGCAGGAACTATGACATAGAAATAGCTGACGGTCCTGCATATGTTTTGGACAGTAATGAATTTTTAGCTGAAAATATTAAAGTTATAAGCCTTTCTGCAGGAAAATATATAGAAAAATAGGCCTTCGTAAAATCATCATATGAAAAGCCAATTCAAAGATCATTTCTCATCGCATTCCAATATATATGCCAAATTCCGGCCCGGGTATCCAGACAACCTGTTCAAGTATCTTTCGGAGTCATCTCCGGGAAAGACTGCTGCGCTGGATTGTGCCACTGGAAGCGGTCAGGCAGCTATTGGGTTAAGCAGATATTACAAACAGGTCTTCGGTATAGATGCCAGTATAAACCAGATAACCAATTCCGTGGATTCTAAAAATATCCTGTATCTTGCAGCTGCCGTTGAAAACACCATGCTCAAGAGTGAATGTGTTGATCTTGCAATTGCTGCTCAGGCTCTGCACTGGTTCGACCTGGATATGTTTTATCCGGAGATGAACCGAATATTGAAGAAGAACGGAATATTTGCAGCCTGGACATACAATCTTCTGAGAGTAAATGATAAGATCGACCTCTTGATTGACAGGCTTTATTGGGATACAATGAAAGATTACTGGCCTCCTGAGAGGAAGCATGTCGATGACGGTTATAAGGAGCTTCCTTTTCCTTTTGAGGTATATGCCCCTCCATTATTTCAGATGGAAGCAGAATGGTCGCTTGAACAGTTGACCGGATATCTCAGAAGCTGGTCTGCGGTATTGAAATTCATATCTGATAATGGAGTCGATCCCATTATTGATTTCGAAGAAGAACTTAAAGGTATCTGGGGAAAAGAACATTCAGCACATGTAATAAAATGGCCGCTAACGCTGAAGATCGGGAAAAGACTTTGAGATTCATGCCTTACAAGTATTAAATGTCCGGACTGGAAACAATTTATTAAAAGCAGCGTATTACTATGCAAAAGAGATAATAATAGTCTTTTTTTTTTCAGGCTATTTGTATGCAAAATGCACAATAAAAGGGAGGCATCTGAAATGATCCTGCTGTCAAGAGCTGAAGAGATTATCCTTCTGGCAACCTGGAAACTCGGTAAACACGCCTATGGAGTTACTATCCGGGAACAGGTTTTTAAGGATATAGGCAGGTACTGGTCGTTCGGTGTCATATATAAAACACTAAAAAAAATGAACAGAAAGAACTTTGTCCGGAAGATAAACAGCGGCCCAGTATCAGAGAGAGGAGGAAGGAGTAAGTTCTTCTACGAGCTCACCCCAAGGGGGATATCTGCGCTAGAAGAGATACTTAAGATACACGATTCAACATGGGATGGTGTTAAGAATGCAGCATTTACAAAGTAATTGACCAGCCATATGAGGAAATACGATAAGCTTCAAAAACTGTGTGGCCTCCTGTTAAAACGGCTTCTAAAAAAGGAAGATCAAAACGAATTTGCCGGTGACCTGGATGAAGTCTATGAATCAATGAAAGATGACGGTTCCAGGTTTAGGGCGGCTGCCTGGTATCTGTGGAGGATAATAGAATCCATCCCAGCTATTATTACGTACAATTTTTGCTGGAGTGCAGCAATGTTCGGAAACTACATCAAGATCGCGATAAGAAATATTAAAAAGCATAAGCTGTTCTCATTGATAAATGTATTCGGATTATCTATTGGGATGTCCTGCTGCCTTATTACCCTGATTATAGTTGACAATATGGTAAGCGATAAAACCCATGAGAGATCCGATGATCTTTACAGGGTGATCAGGGAAAGTTCTGCCGGAATAGAAAAAAGGAGGAGTACAGGCACACCGCTCATCCTTGCTGATGCTATAAAGAGGGATTACAAAGATGTGCTGAAAACTGTCCGTTTGATCTCAACCGGCAAGACTTCTGTTTCCTGCGGAGATTACAGATTCAAAGAGCACGGGATTTATTATACGGAACCGTCATTTTTTGAGATGTTCACAATCCGGTTCATATCCGGCGATCCGGAAACAGCATTATCTTCACCTTCCTCTGTTGTAATAAATGAAGAAATAGCAAAAAAATATTTCAAACATTCAGATCCGCTTGGAAAAACTCTGACAATCAGCGGAATATCCGATCTTATCGTTACGGGTGTTTTCGAGAATGTGCCGGAAGGTTCGAATTTTGATCTACGTATGTTGCTTCCGATGAGTAACCACCCCTCTATGCAATTATCAGATTCATGGCAGAATTATTCAACTGAGACTTTTATCCTGCTGAGTAAAAACTCCTCTCATGATGTATTGAATCCTATTCTGACCGACTGGATACGGAATTATACAGACAATGAAGACATTTACACTCTTCAGCCTTTCAATGAGATTCGCCTATATGGACTTGAAGGCTCAGGCGAAATATATATAGTTTATATTTTCACTGCGCTATCGGTCCTGGTCCTGCTGATCGGTTGTATAAATTTCATGAACCTGTCCACGGCAAAGTCAGGATCACGTTCACTCGAGATTGGCTTAAGAAAGGTTATCGGGGCCAAAAAGAAGGACGTGATCATCCAGAGTCTGGGTGAATCTATAGTTTTCGCGTTTTTATCACTTTTAGTATCATTCCTTCTTGTTTATTTAACTCTTCCGCAAATCAACAAGATGGGTGACGTAAGCCTTGCACTGAGTATAGATCCTGATAAGACTATTATACTTGGATGTATTGCGATTACTCTTATAACCGGGATTCTTTCAGGAAGTTATCCTGCTTTCTACATTTCATCATTCCAGCCTGTTAGAATTATTAAAGGGATCAGCCGGGTGTATCCGGGTGTATCCAGATTGAGAAAGTTACTCGTTGTCGTCCAATTCACTTTCACACTGACGTTCATAATACTGACTATAGTTCTGCACCGGCAGCTGTCATATATGAAAACCGCCGACATGGGATTTAACAGGGATAATATCGTGATACTTGATCTTGATGAAGAAATGAGAAAAAAATACACTCATATCAGGTCTGATATTCTTGGTTCTCCGCTTGTAGAAAATGTAGCGGGAAGCGACTGCTATCCATATGGCCCCATCGGAGGATATCTCGGTGTTGACTGGGAGGGAAAGAAGCCGGATGATGAGAGAGTTTTTTACGGCTTCGTAACATCACCGGAATTCTTCGAGACATTCGGTCTTAGAGCAGCAGCAGGTCAGGATCACTCTTCAATACCTCCGAATGACCATACTAAATTTATCCTGAATCAAGCTGCAATCAGAATGCTTGGATTTCGCAATCCGATTGGTAGAAGATTCTCCTTGAAGGATAAAACAGGTGAAATAATCGGCGTTGTGGAGGATTTCAATTACCGTACAATTGATAACCTGATAGAACCGTTATTTATTAAGCTGGGGCCATTTGACAGACTCGATCATTTAATAATAAAATATAGATCAGGAAGTTCTGAAGCTGCCGTTTTGAGCCACCTTGACAAAATCTGGAATCACTATGCCCCTGAGCTTCCATTCGAGTATGAATTTCTCGATGAAAAGATAAACAGGATAAATGGTGAAGCAGATGCATGGCTGATAGTATCAAAATTCATATCGTTTCAGGCTGTTTTCATATCATGTATGGGACTGTTTGCCCTGACAATGTTTGCTGCCGAACAGAAAAAACAGGAGATAGGGATCAGGAAGGTGCTTGGATCTTCTGTAACTGCAATAGTTTCTCTGCTGTCTAGAGATTTTATAAAATGGGTTGCTTTTTCCGTTATCCTTGCATGGCCGGCTGCATGGCTTATTTCCGGTAAGTTCCTCCAACTTCTGCCATATCATAAAAACCTGGAGATGTTAACATTTATCATTCCCGGCATTGGTGTTCTGGTACTGGGATATCTGACGGTCGGTTACCAGGTAATTAAAGCGGCTAATGCGGATCCGGTTAACTCTATCAGGCATGAATAATAATAAAACAGTATAAAAAAAGAATTGCGCCTATTACTATGCAAAAGGAATAATTATGAAATATTTTAAGGTATCATTACTTCTAATCATCGCTTTATCTGTAATCTCCCATCTGCCGGCTATTGCCCGGAAGACTGAGAATGATCAAAACGTAAAGACCGTATTAAATGATACTTTTTCGGATTGCAGTACTTTACCTGAATTGAAGCTCGAGTATGTACGTAAGATGGGCGGAGAAGATACTTATAATGACAACCTGATATTCCACCACCCGAAGGACATTACCGTAGACAGGCAGGGTAACATCTATATACTGGACACGGATAACTTCAGGATACAGAAGCTTTCACCGGATGGAGACTTCCTGCTGAGGATGGGAAAAAAAGGCAGGAAAAAGGGCCAGCTGCATTATCCGGTTGCCATTGACATCGATCCAGAGAATAAACTGACGGTATATGACATGGGAACCAATCGGTTCGATCTTTACGATACTGCGGGAAAATATGAAAGATCCTATCATATAAAAATAATTCCGGATGTGTTTAAATACAATTCAGATGGATACCTTCTCATTCCGGGTAATTCCTATTCGGGTGATCCCACTGTTAAGATTATGAAGGAGGCAATCCTGGATGACAATGAGAACAAGGCTGACCTGTCTCTTCTTAAGATCGTTGATCCGGGATCAGGATCTGTAAGAAATATCGGCAGGATACCTGACTATGGGACTTTAACGGCAAATCTGATGCTGAACAGGATCTTCTTTGCTCAGGATAAGACCGGAAATTATGTTGCAGGTTTTCATGCTCTGAACAGGATTGAGAAATACGATCCTTCCGGCAGGCTGATCCTGAAAATCGAAAGACCGTTGAATTTTGCAGTAAAAAGGCCGGTATACGACAGTAAGAATCATATCCTTTCCATGTCCAGAGTAATGGAGGGTCTCGGAATAGATTCTGAGAACAGGATCTGGTCTGTGACTTATAACCGGAAGCTGAAAAGCAAGGAAGATATCAGTATCAGCATCTCGGTTAACCGGGAGGGATTGACGACAAAATTTCAGACGGAAGTAGATGACGACTACCTGAAAACCGACGCATTTATCCTCGAAGTATTTAGTGAAGAAGGCGAACTTCTAAAGAGATTTCCAATTGATCATTTTGCAGACGATATGAAGATATTCGGAGACAGGCTTTTCATCATAGACAGATATCGCGAAATGGTTATCCACGAGTACAGGATCATTTCAAGCGGCGAATTAAAATAAATATTGAATAACTGAACCAATTTCTTTATTTTCAGAGCGATTGGAAATTCTTAATAACGCAGGCGCTCTGAATGAACGTTTTTACTGCTCTACTCTTCGCAGGGGTAGCACAGGGATTCATACTTTCCATTGTCCTGACCACAACAGGTAAAAACAATAGGATTCCTAACCTTATTCTGGCAATTATTGTCGCGATCTTTACTGTCAGTATTCTTGTACATTCAATAGCGCATTCAGAGAACCTTCCGGATATTCCTTATCATGCACAATTGGTGCAGGTATTGTATTTTCTTATGGGTCCACTGATTCTTGTTTACGTAAATTCACTTACCGAATTGGATTTTCAATTCAGCAGAAAAGATTATCTCCATTTTATTCCGTTTTCTCTTGCATCCATTCTATTTATACCGGTCTATATATCGACAATTAGTGATTCTACCGACATGCAAATTAGCGTTTTGGATAAAACTGAACCGGTTATCACATGGACCATTATAGCCTACAATATAATATACCTGTTTATATGTATAATGAAATTGAAAAGGCATTCTAAATGTATTCAACAGTCTTTTTCCTATATTGAGAAGATCAATCTCAACTGGCTGAAAGTTCTGTTAAGTGGAATTCTCTTCACATGGACAACTGCAACGTTAATAGTAATTTTTACGGATCAGCAGGATGCCTGGGACTATGTTTGGCTTCTTGTATCAATATTTATCTATATTATCGGATATATGGGATTAAAACAACCAGTAATACTTACCGGTTCAGATCCTGCTGAATCAGTTAAGGAGAATCCAAAGAAATACGAAAGGTCTACACTCACCCGGGAAGCAGCTGAGAAATATCTCAAAAAACTTATATACACTATGGATACTGACAAGCCCTACCTGGAGTCGGATATTACGCTTAATAGTCTGGCGAAAAAGCTAGCAATTTCAGCGCACCATCTCTCGCAGATAATAAACGAAAAACTGGATCAGAATTTTTTCGAGATGATCAACAGCTATCGTGTAAAAGAGGCCAAAAGCCTGATCACAGATCCCGCTTACTCCCAGATCAATATTGCATCAATTGGATTGGATGCCGGCTTTAATTCTATATCCGCATTTAATGCCGCCTTCAAGAAACATGCAAAAATTACTCCTTCCCAATACAGGGAATCTGTATCGCGAAAAAATCGTGATAACAGATAATCTCTCTTATTTTTTAATAATCTTATAAAGTTGTATTCCTGATTTATAAGTCAGGCACACATTTGGATGACAGATACGTCTCTTTTAAGAAGAATGACACCGTAACAATCAATCACTAAACAGGAGTTTGGTAAAATGAAATCATCCAAATTAAAGAAGGTATTCCCGGTAGCATGGCTGTTTTATCTGCTGATCGTATTCGAGATCCTTTATATGATCAGCCCGTTTGCGCTTTACTATTATTCATCCTACGGTCCCAGCCTGAATTTTCTAAACGGGTCCCAGTATACGGCATGGCTGACACAATTCTTCCTGCCCCATTATTCAGAATCTTCGTCAACATTGTTGAATTCTATGGCTCCGATAGGCAGTCTGCTCTTTATTGGCGGTCTACTGTTCTTCCTGATAGGAGCCGGGCAGATATATTATGCTAAATTCACCAGGAAAGGTACAGTCAGCGGAGGACTCTACAGGATCATCCGGCATCCTCAATATACGGCCCTGGCAATTACGGGACTCGGGATGGTTCTATTCTGGCCAAGGTTCATTGTTCTCGTTATGTATGTATTAATGCTGATAGTTTACTTCTTTCTCGCCAGGAAGGAGGAAAAAGAGTGTCTTGAAAAATATGGTGAAAGTTATGCCGTATTTATGGAAAGAACTTCGATGTTCTTTCCGGTAAAACTTCCGGTTATTGCAGGAAAAATCATTCTACCCGAAGAAAGGCTGAAACGCTCACTTGCAGTTATAATGATCTGTGTTTTCTTATTAATAACTGCCGTGACAACAGGTATAGGATTAAGGAATTATTCGATCGGCTCAATTTCAATTCATTATGGAGAAAATTTTACTGCAGTCTCTGTATTAAATTTAGAAAGAGATCATATTAAAAGTGTATATGATCTGGCAGCAAGCAGCGGAGAATTAAAAAACTTGCTCACAAGATCGAAGATTGATGAGAATGACAGGTTGATAAGCTATATTATTCCGTTGGATTGGGTGATCCCTGACCTTCCTGTCGATCCAAAGGAGATCAGCATCAGGGGACATTATGAACCGGAGATTAACGATCCGAAGAAGTTTAAAATTATGTTTGCCAAAGCCAGGCTGCATGATCCGAAAAAAGTCCATGGAATAGATATATTGAAAGAAGCATTCGGCCTAACGCCTATTGCAGTGGTTGAGTTAGACACCAGGACAGGAAGAATACTTAGAGTCAGGAATGCCCCGGATCATGTACTCTGGGGAGATATACCGACACCGATGTTTTAAAGATCAGTATAATAAAAGGGAGATCTGGTTCTGATGAGCTGCTGATCTCCCTTTATTTAAATTTATGCAATTACTTAATTATCTGCATATCCGCTTCGGCAGCAATATATCCGAATGCCGCCCAACCTGATCCTGTAAGTATACCTTCATATATCTGCTTTGCCTGATCCACGTCGTCATTGTAATAATACCAGTTTCCAACACCATAGAGTGTGGCTGATCCGGCAGATCCTTCTTCGACTTTCTTCAGCAAATCGTCAGCTTCCAACTCTCCCTTGTAGAATAAAAGCAGCTCATGGTAAGCCATATTCTCTATTATATCCATTTCTGCGTTGATCGGCGTAAGAATTTCTGCAGCTTCACTATCCCTGCCAAGCCGCTTCAGGATCATGTACAGCCAGTGTGAAGCTGAAACAACATTGTCCGGTTTCATTGAAGCTTCGCGGCATTTCCTGTATGCCGCAAGAGCATTTTCCATGTCATTTTTAAGATAGTATGCCAGACCAAGATGGTACCATGTGTTTGTGTGAAGAGAGCTTACAGGAATATTTCTTGCATTCGGCATTCCATCCGGTTCTATCCGGTCTTCAGTACCTTCGATCAAATTCGATGCCCGGGTAAGGTCGTCTATCGCTGCATCTAACATTCTAATCGAAATGAATCTGTGCCCCCTGTGGCGGTACAGCCTTGCATCATCAGGGAATTGCTCGATTGCATTAGTATATATATTGATCGCCTTCCTGTAATCACCTGTATATGCCATACGCCTGCCATGCCATATATGCATTTCTACATTGCCCGGATCGGCTTCAAGGTCTGCAGCAGCCTTTTTCAGTTTCTCCAGATTTTGCTCAGCAGGTTCTGAACTGAAGAGTTTTTCACCGCCAAATGATACTGCCTGGGCTCCCCCTTCAAGAGGAGGCAGAAGCTGTGAGGTATGTTCTCCACCCGTATCTCCGGTACAGAATAGAAACAGGGTTATTATTGGAATAATAATTATTCTTGAGTTTTTCATAGCAGGCCCCTTAGTTGTTGTATTTTTTAGATGACAATAGTCTGATTGAGTGATTGGAATTAAGGATTGTAAATATATATAGTGTTATTATCAACTGTTTTCTTTACGTATCAGAAAAATGCAGCTCATTGAATTTATGCATATCTATCAGGTTTTTTCATTTGTGAAAAGAAAACTCAATTGTTAACTTGCAATTTTGTTACATTTATTAACGTCTTAAAATTTTGTAGATCATTCTTATTATGATAAAAATGAATTTATGGAACAAAATAGCGTTTCATGCCATATTCTTGAGTATACAATCAATGGGGAATTCTAAAAATGATCAAGAACAGTTTACTTACGATCACAGCAATTATCCTGATCACATTCTCTTCAGCATATCCTCAGGCTGGTGAATCCGACCTCCAGGTATTCGGTTTTTTTCAGGCGACATTCAGAAATCATAAAAATGTCGTTGAAGGTTTTGTAAACAGAAAACACTCGTCAAATACTTTTGCTATTCAACAAATGAATATTTTTCTTCAGAAAGACCTGGCGAGAAAACTATCGGCATTCATCAATATAGAATTATTGAACAATTACTCATCCATAAAGAAGTGGGGAGCTCTCAATCTTGAAGAAGCGTGGGTGATGTACAGATCCAGTACGCAATTCAATGTAAAAGCCGGTTTGTTGATACCGACGTTTAACCATTTGAATGAAATCAAGAACAGAACTCCGATCCTTCCGTATATTTACAGGCCCCTGGCTTATGAAACCTCATTCATTGAAGAATTTCCTCTTGAGGAATTCGTACCCAACAGGGCATATTTCCAGCTATTCGGTATGATCCCGCATAATGAGCTGAAAATCGACTGGGCTGCATATATTGGTAATAGCGCAAATATTAACTCGAATCCGGCAGAGGGGCAGACTGGTGTCGATACTACCAGGCAGATGCTTGTGGGCGGCAGGATCGGGCTGAGATTCAGAGATCTAAAATTCGGTATATCAACTACGTTTGACAAGATCAAGTATTTTGAGGTATACCGGGATTACTTCGGACATGCTCCTTTTAACCTGGAGGCTATGAATAGATACAGGTTTGGATGCGATCTTTCATTTAAATTGGAAAAAGTATTTTTTGAAGGCGAGTTTATAAATGTTGAGTATGAAGAGAATCCCGATTTCCTTGAGCTTGACAAAAAATTCTATTATTGGACAGCGGGAGTGTATTTAAAGGAGGAGTTTGCATCATATTTTACATACAGCAGAATGAAATCAAAGGTAAAGCCGTTTTTCAGGGGTAATTTCAGTGTTTATTATCTGGGAAGCGCTTACACTATTAATGAAAGGTTGACTCTAAAAGCCCAGTATGGATATGTAGATTGGGATGATGAGGTTTTCTATGACCTGAATCCGCTGTTTGAATTAGACGGCAAAGACCATTATTTCAGTCTGGCGTGCTCTGTATATTTCTAAATGTGAGTTTTATGGTATCTATTTCGAGGATATGTATATAATGAGAATGAGATTAATACTAATTCTGATACTGTTTTTTCTGATAACCGGGACAGGATATTCCCAGGTAGCTGTAATAGCTAACAGTTCCGTTCCGGTTGAAAGTGTAAATTCTTCCTATCTTACTGATCTTTACACCCAGGATATCCAGGTCTGGAAGAATGGCGATCCTGTTGTTGTTTTTGATCTTAAACCGAGAAACGATACCAAGAATACCTTTTACTCATATATTGGCAAGTCAATAACGAGAATGAAATCCATTTGGATGAAGAAGAAGCTCTCCGGTGAAGGTAAGCCGCCGGAATCACTTGAAACCGAGGAAGAAGTTCTCCGGAAGGTTGAGACAACTCCCGGCAGCATAGGGTACCTGAGGAGCGATCTTGTTAGTGAAAAAGTAAAGGTGCTTGTCATTATTGAAACCGCAACAGAGAATCCGGTTATAAACCAGAATAAAACGAATAGCAATCCAAAAATAAGCAAACCATGATACCCGGTATATTCTGTTCAAGTACGACAATCCCACATTTATCAGGAGTATAAATGAAGTTCATGGATATGAAATTGAAAACCAAGCAGTGGATCATTTTCGGCTCCATTCTAATGATGCTGGTAATCGTTTATTTTATCTCGATCTACAGGATGTCTATGCTGAAAAGCGACCTGGATGAGATCACAACAAACAGACTACCTGCAATTATTGCGATCTCTGATATGAATCTTAATATCTCTGAACTGCGCAGGACTCAGCTCCAGCATGCATATTCAAGCTCAGACTCCCTGAAAAGACATTATGAGGGATTGATGATCACCCTTATAGAGAGGGTTATGGAGAATATTGATTCATATAATCAACTGATCTCTGACCAGGAAGAGAGAGAGTATTACCAGATGTTCGATCGTGAGTGGGAAAAATACCTGGATCTTTCAAATACAGTGCTCGACCTCTCCAGGGAGAACAGAATGCAGGATGCTCTGCTCATGTTAAACACAGATGTAAGAGAAGTATTCAATGAATTAACCACTGATCTTTTAAAACTTGTCGAGATAAACAGGAGTGTTTCCTTCGATGCGGCAGAACGGGCTGAGGTAACTTTCGAGGATTACAAAAGCCTGTTTACTCATATACTCATATTTGTAACTATTTTCATCATTCTTGTTTCGATGGGGCTGGCACGTCTTATTAACAGGCCGATAAAAAAGCTTGAATACGCAGCAAAATCCGTTTCAGAAGGCGACCTCAATGTCAATATTGATTCAATTATAAGAAAAGACGAAGTAGGGACTCTTGCAACGTCATTCAACCAGATGACCCATTCATTGAGAGAGGCTAAAAAAGAATCAGAGGACACAGACTGGCTCAAGACCGGGGTGAACGAATTGAATGTCAAGATGAGAGGCGACCAGGATGTTGCTGCGCTTGCTCAGAACATAATAACATATCTTGCCCAATATCTCAATTCGCAAGTAGGAACGATATATCTCGTGGATGAAACATGGAAGCATCTGATTCTTACCGGTAGTTTCGCTTTATCTGAAACAACAGAGAAGAAAGCAAAAATAAAGATCGGAGACGGCCTTCTGGGGCAGGCTGCTCTCGACAAAGAACTCCTCCATATAAAAGAAGTCCCGGAAGACTATTTCCATATCGATTCATCTACCGGCAGTATCCTGCCGAGAAATATCGTAATCAAGCCATTCATTTTTGAAGGAGCCCTGACAGGTGTGATCGAACTGGGATCTTTAAAAGATTTTACCAGCCGTGAGCTGGAATTCCTTAATGTTGTCATGGAGAATATAGCCACCGGAATCCATTCTGCTCAATCCCGCAACCAGATCAAGAAACTACTCGAGGAGACTGTCAGCATGGCCGATAGGCTGAATGAGCAGCAGGGAGAGCTGAAAAGGGCTAATGAAGAGCTCGAGGACCAGGCAAAAGCATTGACAAAGTCCGAAGAGAAGCTTAAACAGGCACTCGATGCTTCAGAGGTTGCAAGCAGGTCAAAAAGTGAATTCCTTGCAAATATGAGCCATGAGATAAGGACTCCGCTGAATGCAGTTCTCGGTTTTTCTGACCTTCTAGACTCATTGATCAGCGATCCCAAGCAGAAGAACTATGTTGAGGCTATCAAGTCAAGCGGTAAGAATCTCCTGACTCTTATTAATGACATCCTCGACCTGTCGAAGATTGAGGCAGGGAAGTTGGAGATCCAGTATGAACCTGTAAATCCCTACACTGTTTTTAATGAGATCCAGCAGATCTTTGCACTGAAAATTTCGCAGAAGGGATTGGATTTCGAAATCGATATCGATAGCGATATACCGGAAAGCATTCTCCTGGATGAAGCCCGGCTGAGACAGATTCTGTTCAACCTTATCGGCAACGCTATAAAATATACTGAAGAAGGATTTATTAAGCTTTCGTCAAAGAAAATATACACGCTTGACGACAAAAGCACACTGGACTTTATTATAAG
The DNA here is from genome assembly GCA_028278455.1 of bacterium. GTDB lineage: Bacteria > SM23-31 > SM23-31 > SM23-31 > SM23-31 > JANQEH01. The sequence goes on along the minus strand of JANQEH010000247.1, from coordinate 4,022 downwards.
CGTAGAGGATTCCGGTATCGGTATACCTCCGGAATCTCAGAAAAAGATATTCGAGTCTTTTAAACAGCAGGAAGGCCAGAGTGTGAAGAAATACGGCGGGACTGGCCTCGGATTGACGATCTCAAAAAGACTTGTTGAGATGATGGGAGGAGAGATCAACGTCAGGAGCAAGGTGAATGAGGGCAGTATATTTGAAATAGTCCTAAAAGACATTTCTGTTTCATCTGTAAAACCACAGGAGAGTGAGGTTGTCATCAGGGATGCTGCGGATATCGATTTTGAACCTGCACGGATCCTTCTCGGTGATGATATAGTCCACAATAGGATACTGGTCAAAGAATATTTTTCCAACACGAGAATCGAGATCGTTGAGGCGGAAAATGGTAAGGAAGTTATTGAGAAGGCCCATGAGAAGAGACCTGATGTTATTTTGCTGGATATGAGGATGCCTGTCATGGACGGTTATGAGGCATTCGAAAAACTCCGGGCACATGAAAAATCGAACGATATACCTGTTGTGGCATTAACCGCTTCAGCCTTAAAACAGGACAGGGACAAGATCCTCAACAAAGGATTTGACGGTTATCTCAGGAAGCCTGTTCAGCGCTCTGATCTTTTCAGAGAGTTAACAAGATTTCTTAAATTTACTGACAAAAACGACACCGGAAAGAAAGCAGAACCGGAAAAAAACACAATGGCTCCAATAGACATATCGGATAATACCAGAGCAAAGCTCCCTGAGATCACCAGTGAACTTCAGGAAATTTTTATTCCTTTGTGGGAAAAGATCAGAAATTTTAACAATATCGACGATTTCAAGGATTTCGGAATTCGACTCAAGGAGCTCGGTGCAAATAACACCCTGGATATGCTCGAGGAGTATGGCGCTGGAATTCAGGAGTATGCTGAAAACTTCGATATTGAACAGCTTAATTCTGAAGTTGAATCTTTTACTGCCCTGATTGACAGGATAAAAGAATTGTAAAACATATAGATTAAAGGATCAGAAAATGGTTGAATCACTGATCGAAAGATCGAAGATACTCATAGTCGACGATATTGCCCAGAATATCCAGGTTGCTGCAGGGATTCTAAAAGAATACAACATTTTCTATGCCAATGACGGCAAAACTGCATTGTCGATAGCAGGAGAAAATGAACTTGATCTTATTCTGCTGGACGTAATGATGCCGGAGATGGATGGATTCGAGGTCTGTTCCCGGTTGAAAAACGATCCCCGGACCAGGAATATCCCGGTCATCTTTCTGACTGCGAGTTCTGAGATCGAAGATATTGTAAAAGGCTTTGAACTGGGTGCCCAGGATTATCTTTCAAAACCCTTCCAGGCACCGGAACTTCTGAGGAGGGTCAGAAACCACCTGGAATTGAAACATCATAAGGACCGCCTGGAAAAACTCGTGTCTGAGAGGACAGAACAGCTTCAGAAGGTTCTTGAACAGGCTGTTGGAGCTCTCGCTTCTGCGCTCGAGAAGAAAGATCCATATACTGCCGGGCATCAGAGACGGGTATCCAGACTGGCTGGTGAGATTGCGCGGAAAATGCAGCTTTCTTCGGAGCAGGTTGACATAATAGAGCTTGCCTCACTTGTCCACGATATAGGGAAGATCCGGATTCCATCAGAACTTCTTGCCAATCCGGGGAAACTCTCGTCTCTCGAAATGGAGTTGATAAAAACCCATTCACAGGCAGGATTCGAGATTCTTAACGAGGTGGAATTTCCCTGGCCTATTGCCCAGATAGTCTTACAGCATCATGAATGTATAGACGGATCTGGTTACCCCCGGGGTGTCAGCGGAAACGATCTGCTGCTTGAATCAAGAATAATCTCTGTTTCAGATGTAGTTGAGGCCATGGGATCGCACAGGCCGTACAGGCCGTCTCTCGGATTAAAGAAAGCAATTTATGTGATTCAGCGGTTCAGGGGAATAATGTATGATAAAGATGTTGTAGATGTATGTATCGATATCCTAAAGAATGATAATTTTGACTTTGAAAGGAAATAAAGAGGCGATAATGGACAATGTAAAGCAGCGAAAGCCCAAAATATTGATAGTTGATGATGTCCCGAAAAATATTCAGGTCGCTGCAAATATCTTGAAAAGGGGAGATTATATCATATCATTTGCCGACAACGGCAGGACTGCACTGTCAGTTGCACGTAAAAACCTTCCTGACCTCATACTCCTCGATGTGATGATGCCTGAAATGGATGGATTTGAAACATGCACGGAACTGAAAAAGGACGAGCTTACAAAAGATATCCCGGTTATTTTCCTGACAGCAAAAATTGAAACTGAAAATGTGATCAAAGGATTTGAAATTGGTGCTGCTGATTATGTATTAAAACCTTTCAACTCGGAAGAACTGCTGGCAAGAGTGCGGACTCATGTACAATTGAAATTAACCTATGAGGACCTTAAAAAATCGGAATCTGACCTGAGAGAAGCAAATACGGCGAAGGATAAATTCTTCTCAATAATCGCCCATGACATCAGGGGTCCGTTTACTACTATAATCGGCTTTCTCGAGATCCTGCTGATGGATATTGAGGGACTCGATAAAGATACGATCCGAAAATATGTTCAGAAATCATATTCATCTACCAGACTGGTGATGAATCTGCTGGAAAATCTGCTTCATTGGGCAAGGTCCCAGACAGGCAGAATTGATTATCAGCCTGAGGTAATTGACTTAGCTGGAATTGTCGATGAGACAACAGTATTTCTCAAAAGTACAGCTGAAAACAAAGAAATATCTCTGGTATCCAGCATGAATTCAAGTGTTAAGGCATATGCCGACAGGAATATGATAATAACCGTGATAAGAAATCTGATATCAAATGGGATCAAATTCACTGAAAAAGGCGGAAAGATCGAAATCACGGCTGAACAAAAGGACGGTATAATCGAATTATGTGTTTCCGATAATGGAATCGGCATAGATGAAAACGACATGGACAAACTCTTTAAGATCGAGGTACATCACACCACGAAAGGTACTGAAAAAGAGAAAGGGACTGGTCTTGGTTTGATTATCTGCAAGGAATTTATCGAAAAAAACGGCGGAGAGATCCATGTCGACAGCCGTAAAAACAAAGGCAGCATATTCAGATTCACACTTCCCGCTCAGATTAGCAGAGCAGAATGAATAGCTCCACCTGATAAATATCTCAACTACTCACTCATATCTCAGTAGAGTAACTGGATTAGAGCGCGATGCCTTAACTGCCTGGTATCCTACTGTGATAACAGCAGCGATTAGCGCAATCAGACCGGATAGTAGATACAATTCCCAGCCGATCTCGGTTTTATGGGCATAGTTCTGCAGATACATCCTTATAATAAACCATGATATTGGCCAGGCGATAATATTTGCGAGAAGGACCCACTTCAGGAAATCTTTCAGCATCAGGAACATCAAACCTGATTCTGCTCCGCCCAGAACCTTTCTGATACCGAACTCTTTGGTTCTCTGCTGGGCAATGTATGCTGCCAGCCCAACCAGTCCGAGGCAGGAAATAAATATACCGAGTACTGCCGACCATATAAAAATAGTTTGTATCCTCTTTTCTGTCCTGTAGAGATATCCGAATTCATCATCGACGAAGTCGTAATTAAAAGGAACACCTGGATTTACTTTTTTCCAGGATGCCTCGACAGCATCAATACTCTTCCGGATATTCTCCGGCCCGATCTTGACGTGCACATATCTCAATTTTTCAGGATCGTAAGACATGATAAGCGGCATCATCGGATTGTGGAATGAACCGAAAATATAATCCTTTATCACTCCAACTATTCTGCCTTCCCGGCGAAAATTGAAGGTTTTACCAAGCCGCTCTTTAATGTTCATCTGCCTTACCGCCTCTTCGTTGTTAAGAAAAGCTTTTCCAAGATCTGAGACATTCTCTTTTGATATGTTTCTTACATATGCAATCTCGATCCCGAGAGTTACGAGGTAATTCGGAACGATCGAATCGATCCAGAACTGGACATCATTGT
>JANQEH010000242.1 GCA_028278455.1 bacterium | reverse complement strand
GGATTTGAACCTCCGACCTCGTGCTCCCGAAGCACGCGCGCTAACCGGGCTGCGCTACGCCCCGATTGGTTGTCAATTCCCGTAGTATGTATAGTGGGAAAGACATCTATGCTGATCATTGATTTTTTCTCATGAAAAAGAGCTGTAAATCAAATATCACAGCTTGTTAATTTAATAAAATTTTGATAATAAAGAAACCCCCAATTAATAAAATTACAAAAATCACTGCAAAAAGATTAAAATATTTGTCTATGTATTTCTTTATCGGAGGGCCAAAGAAGTAGAATAATGCCGATACGAGAAAAAACCTTCCTGCCCTGCCTGCAATAGAGGCTAATATGAATACACCTATATTAATCTTGAATGCTCCCGCAGCAATAGTGAATACTTTATAAGGAATCGGTGTAAAACCTGCTATTCCAACAGCCCAGGCATCGTAATCACGGTACATACCCCCTACCCTGTCAAAAAGATCGGCGTATCCAAGCAGTTCGATAATCTTTGTTCCGACAGCATCCATAAACATTAATCCAATTAGATATCCGAAAAGTCCGCCGAGAACCGAGAATACTGTACATAATGCAGCATAATAGAAAGACCTCCTGGGTTTTCCGAGACATAATGCTATCAGCAGGACATCAACAGGAATAGGGAAAAATGAGGACTCGGCAAATGCCAGCCCCGCAAGAGCCGGAGTACCGTACCGGGTTTCAGACCAGTGGATAACCCAGTCATACATTCGTTTAAATATATTCATTGACTTTCTTCTTCAATTAATAATTATCGGAGATCATTAACTGTCATTATTCCATCCTTCAGAACCAATAAGAGGCACAAAAGCGCAGTTGCAAAGAGTCTTCCTGTCGAAATCATCACCCCTTCTTGTGTAGAGATACAGCTTCTGTAGACTTTCACCACCGACAGGGATTACAAGTTTTCCGCCTTCACACAATTGATTCAGCAATGATTTAGGAGTTTCCGGTGAAGCTGCAGTTACGATTATCCCATCATAAGGAGAATATTCCTTCCACCCTATAGTTCCGTCTCCAACTCTTAAGGCAATATTATGGATGCCCAATGATTCGAACACTCTTCTTGCAGTCTTTGCAAGTTCTCCGTGTCTCTCGATTGTGAAAACCTGTGAAGACAGCAAGGCAAGAATCGCAGCCTGATAACCTGAACCTGTTCCGACTTCGAGTATTTTCTCCTCACCGGTAAGCTCAAGTGCCTGAGTCATCAATGCAACAATATATGGTTGTGAGATAGTCTGGTTAAGACCAATCGGTAACGGTGAATCATTATAAGCCCGATCCCAAAGGCTTTCTTCAATAAACCTGTGCCTTTCAATCCTGTTGAAGGCATCCAGAACACTTTCATCTGTTATCCCCCGGTTTTTCAGCTGCCTGTCAACCATGTTTTCACGCTGCAGCTTATAAGACCTTTTCATTGGACGATTTAAATTCGAGAACAGTGAGGACATATCAACCCTGGCTATATATAAATACTGAAATTGAAAAGCTGAAATTTACGATTTTTAATACTGAAATTCAATCTAATTTTAAGTATGTCAGAAGTGAGCTGCTGTCAGAGAGGATATTAATTTATCGTGAAAATTATCAAAGCTTCCATTGCTCATACCTATCAATACATCCCCCGGCATCAGTTTACTAACGAGAAAGTTGATGATTTCATCCACTTTTTCGATATGATAAGCTTTTCTGTCCTCACCATCAATCAAACCGACTAATTTATCCGGATCAAGCCTTTCCTTTTCCGGTACTTTTTCAGGATCATTGATTCCTGAAATTATAATTCTGTCAGCCGATAAGAAAGCTTCTGCTAATTCTCTCTCGAATATATTGCGGCGCATCGTGTTTGATCTTGGTTCAAAAACGGCCCAGAGCCTTTTACCGGGAAAGATCCTTTTCGCTCCGGTTAACGTTTCTTTTATCGCTGTAGGGTGATGCGCGAAATCATCAAATATTGTTATATCATCGATCACTGCCTTCTGGTCCATCCGTCTGGCCATCCCCTTGAACTTTAAAACAGCTTCAACAATAAACCTTCTATCAATCCCATTAAGAATAGCTGCTGTTACTGCAGCTGCTATATTATATGCCTGATGTCTTCCGGCCAGAAATGAAGAGATAGAAATAATGCTATGATCCGGGCAGACAATATCAATATCCATCTTCCTGTCAGAATATTGAAGCTCCTGTATTCTGAAATCACATTCGTCATTAAAACCATATGTTACGAGTTTCACCAGTCCATTTTTCAAGACCGGATGTTCTTTTATTAGCCCCCGAACATTTTCATCATCTGAGTTCGCTAAAACCATACCGCTAGAAGGTACTATGCTCATAAGATGTCTGAAAGTCTTTTTTATATCTGCAATATCTCTGAAGATATCGACATGATCAAGTTCGATATTGTTTATTATTAATTTATCAGGAGCATAATGAATGAATTTGGATCGTTTATCAAAAAAAGCAGTATCATATTCATCACCTTCTATAATAAAATCGCCTTTCTCTACAAAACTGCATCCGTTACCTAAGTTTTTAGGAATTCCTCCTATTAAATAGCCTGTTTCTCTGCCAGCGGTTTTCCAAATCCAGGCAATAAGTGCCGCTGTTGTTGACTTTCCATGAGTCCCCGTAACGACGATACTCTGATTATTTCTTATGAAAAACCTATTTATAAGCTCCGGCAGTGAAATAAAAGGTATTTTTTTCCAAAGACAATGCTCTATTTCCGGATTTCCTCTCGAGACAGCATTTCCTATAACAACAAGATCCGGTACAGGTGAAAGGTTTTCAGAATCAAAAGAAGTGCTGTATTCTATTGTTTTAGAATTCAGCAGTGTGCTTATCGGCGGGTAAACGTTAACATCAGAACCGGTTATTTTATATCCTCTGGACGACAGTTCAACAGCAACAGTTCCCATTGCTGTTCCGGCAATACCAATAAAATGCATATGAGAAGGATTTTTATCGGTCATATTAATTAATCTCTAACTTTTTTAATAAATTTAATTAAAACAATTTATTATATAAAGGGAAATTTTGATAAAAGGGTGTTGTTCCAAATTAAAGGAATGATACTACTAAATAAAGGTTGTTACAGTACTTAGATCACTCGACGATCCATTTCATAGTATTATATAATTATACCTATTATATGTAAATTGTACAATAGGACTATTCACACCTGAGTGATTTTACAGGATCAGTATTTGCGGCTTGTATTGATTGAAAGATTACTGTTAATAAGCCTATAAATAAGGCTGCAAGTCCGGATAGAATGAAGATATCCCACTTAATACTTGCCCTGTTTGCATAGCTTTCAAGCCATCTGATTATAAATAAATAGGCTGCGGGCCAGGCAAATATATTTGCTAAGACGATCCATTTAAGATACCCTATTGAAATAAACAGTATCAATTTCGGGGATGTTGCTCCAAGAGTCTTCCTTATACCGATCTCCTTGATCCTGCTCTCAATCATAAATGCTGCAAGACCAAACAATCCAAGACAAGCTATTGAGATTCCAAGCATTGCCAACAATCCTATTGTTTTCATCAATTGTTCTTCAGTTTTGTACTGCATGTCAAACTGCTGATCCAGAAAGAAGTATTCAAATGGATAATCAGGATAAAAATTATTATAGACCGTTTTTATAAAGGAAATAGTACTCCCAAGATCTTCACTCTGAATATTCAATGTCACAGTAAAGAAGAAAATTGCTGTAAGAGACATAACAGTAGGCTCAACTTCATCCTGCAGTCCGGTGTAATGAAAATTCTCGGTAACTCCAATGATCGGAATCCTATTATATCCAGCAGTTTTTCCTACCGCCTCTTCTGCAGAATTCAATCCAAGAGCAGATACTGCCGCTTCATTGATCAGGAAGCCGTGGGTTCTCCTATCTTCAAGCTTCATACTTTCCGGAAAATTATGCCCCGACTTCATCTTAATATTAAAAAGCGGTATAAAATCATGATCTATTAATAAATTCAGCATAATCTGCCTGTTTTCCGGATCTTCCGTCAGCCAGAAATCGTTCCTGCCCGTTGAAATTCCAGGTACTCCGGAAGAGGCTGAAGCTTGTTTAACATCAGAATGGGATAGAAATTCATTCTTTATAACCTCAGATCTTCCTTCAGTTAATGCCAATCTTGGAAACTTGACAACAAGCTTCTGTTCTTTATTAAAACCAGGATACTGGCTTTTCATGAAATCAAGCTGCCTGTATAGCATCAATGTAGATATAATCATTCCTATAGATATGGCGAACTGGAATATTACAAGGATCTCCCTGATATTGTTTTTGCCCCCAGCTAAGTTAACCTGGTTTCTAACGGTCCTGACCGGATCGAACCTCGAAAGAAATACAGATGGATAGCTACCAGACAGGATTCCGGTTATCAGGATAATAATGATATAGAAAAGAACAAACTTTAAGTCATAGGGTGAGATTGTCAGTTGTTTTCCGGAAATTGAATTTAACCAGGGTATACATAGAAAAATGAGAACTAATGATACTGCTGAGGAGATGAAAGTCAGAAATACCGATTCTAAGAAGAACTGTTTAATAAGGCTAGTCCTGACTGCCCCGGCAGCCTTTCTTATACCTACCTCTTTTGACCTGTTGAAAGAGCGGGCGGTGGAAAGATTGATAAAATTCAGACATGCGACCAAAAGTATCATAATACCTATCACGGAAAATATGTAGATTTGTTTTCTATCCCCCGCTGCTTCTATCCTGAAATCAACATCCCTGTTGAGATGAATATCGGAAAATCTTTCAAGTGAAAGATTCCTTTCTGTTCCTTCCTGCCGGTTATTCTCGCCGGCATTATCTGTAATATAAGTTTTCAGTTTTCTACTAAATTCGTTCAGATCTATTTCCGGTGTTAATTTTATATAGGCTCTGAATGCCCATCCTTCCCAATCCTCCATCCATTCCCTGTGTTCAGACCTTGTATTTATCGAGGCTATAATCCCGAATTTCACATGGGTATTCGGTGGGCTGTCTTTAATCACAGTCGTTATATTATAATCATATTCACCTAATCTCAGTGTCTTTCCCAGGGGATCAGTATCTCCGAAATATTTCTTTGCTATACTCTCGGTGATCACTGCAGTGCCGGGAGCTGAAAGAGAATTCTCCAATGATCCTTTTACCGGTTCGGCTTTGAATACATTAAAGATGTACCGATCAGCATAAATATGCCTCTCTTCAAAGAATATTTGATTTTTGTATTTTACAGGAAGGTCCCTTTCCTGGCTGAGAACGGTTAAAACCAGTATATCGGGGAAATCATCTCTCAATCCCTGAGCTGCTTTACCGGGAATAAAAGGTACCTTTTTTGTCTGCGTCGGATTATCATACTGCTGAATTATCCGGTATTTATTCTCATGATCATCATGGAAAGTATCATAACTTAATTCATTATCAACCCATAAGAAGATCATTGTCGCACATGCTATACCTAAAGCAAGACCGAAAATATTGATAAACGTAAATCCCTTATATCTTTTAGTATTCCTCCATGATATTCTTAAATAATTACCAATTAAAGAGATATTTTTGTTGCCAAACTCAATTACAAATTGTGGCGCCATATGAAAGACCTGAAACCAGTACCATAACCAGGCTTTTATTCTGCCATTATCCCGGTAAACAAGGATATATTTCTCATGCAGATCACCTATTCCACCGTCTCTGACAGATTTGTTCAGAATCCATTTTAGTAAAATACTACCTAGCAGCGGTGGTCTTAATTTGTTTTCGTTTTTCCTATTCATAATTGATTGAATCTATGGGATTTAAAAGCGCGGCCTTAATAGATTGATAACTTACAGTAAGCAATGCAAGTATTAAAACTACAGAACCTGAAAGAATGAATAATGAAAAGGACAAATCAGTTTGATAAGCAAATTGCTGAAGCCAATTATCTGCAAAAAGCCATGCAAGCGGCCATGCAATTACGTTTGAGACAAATACCAAAACTAAAAATTCTCTCGCAATAAGATCTATCACTCCAGCTATTGAAGAACCGAGCACCTTCCTGATACCTATTTCTTTCTTTTTCTGCTCTACGGAAAATGAAGCTAGTCCCAGGAGACCGGTACATGCAATAAAAGTTGCTATTATAGTCAGGTAGTCAAAGCTTTTTCCCATTCTCTGTTCACTCTTATAAGCCGCATCGATCTTTTCATCTAAAAATGAGTATTCGAAGGGATATTCGGGTGAAAACTCATGCCATTTGTCTTTGATATAGCTAATAGTACCTGAAATATCATCAGTATCGATCTTTATTGAGAAATACTCTACAATTGAATTTTTGTAATGTGGGATGATCACAAGAGGCCTGATCTCTTCAAATAACGGCCTGAAGTTGAAATCTTTAACAACACCTATAACTGTATAATCCTTTCTATCAAAGATCACCTCTTTTCCAACTGGATCTTTCAGACCAAGCCTTTTAGCAGTTGTTTCATTTATGATTATTGAGTTTTCCATGTCAGTACTTAATTCAATGGGAAAATTCCTACCTTTTTGAAACTCAACTTCATATAGTTCCAGATAGTTGTGGCTGACGTAGGTGTAGTATGTTCCCAAACTCTGTTCATCAGGTTTATCACCTCTTTTTATCCCAGCTCTCCTTCTTATTGTAGTTGGAATATCGAGACCGGCAGCTGTACCATTTATTGAATAATGTTCTACCAATTCATTGAAAAACGGTTCGTAATTTCTATTTAGGTTACTATCCATTGAATGCAGGGTAATTATCTGTTCTCTGCTATAACCCAGGTTCTTGTGTTTCAGAAATATTAACTGATCCCGTATAATAAATGTACAGATTATCAACGCTATGGAAATAATGAACTGAAACACTACTAATAAGTTCTTTAGATTAAATGATCCCCTGTATGTTCCGCCAGATCCCTTGATAATATTTACAGGCCGAAATGATGACAATAGCAATGCAGGATAAATCCCAGAGATCAGACTAATTAATAGTGTTATACCCACCAGGTATAATATAATTGGAGCTAAAACTGATATATCCAGAGAGATTTCCTTATCAAGTAACCTGTTGAAAAATAGTAAAAAGACCTTTACCAGTATTAATGAAATACCAAATGCGAAAAACGAAAAGATAATGGACTCACCGAGGAACTGTCGAAAAAGCTGTACTCTTTTTGCGCCTACTATCTTCCTGATACCTATCTCTTTAAAACGTTTTGTACTACTTGCAGTTGAAAGGTTCATATAATTAAAACTTGCAATAAGAATTATCAGGATCGAAATGGTTGAGAATAAATAAATATTAGCAAGACTGTTATTTGATTCTTCTGATCCGATATTGCCTTGAATGTTTATATCTAGAACTGGCTGTAATACTAGTTTTTTATCTATTACCGATTCTCTGCTTTTATACTTTTCAAGGAACGTACTAAATCTCTGTTCAATGATTCCCGGATCTGTCCCGGGATCAAGCATTATGTATGCATTTGGATCGAAATAATTCCAGCTATCCTCCACATGAGCTTTACCATTCCTGTAAACAGAATAGTACGAACTATATGAAACAAGAAAATCGAAATTCAGGTGAGAGTTTTCCGGAATATCTTTCATTACTCCTGTGATCTTATAGCTGAATTTTCGTGTGTATGGCCAGGTAGAGATCTCGACAATTTTCCCGGTAGGATCTTCTCCACTAAAATATTTTTCTGCCATCTCCCGGGTAAACAACACAGAATTCGGTTCCAATAGTGCAGATTCCGAATCCCCGGATAACAGTGGGTAGGTGAACATATCCAGAAAATCCTGCTCAACATAATACACGTTGTTTTCATTGAATCCGGATTTATTGTATGTGATTACGCAGGTTTCTTTCTTGATCTTTGTGGATTTTGTTATCTGAGAGAAGTCTTCTTTTAACGAGCGCGCTAAAGCCGGATAAGTGCTAATTGTTTTTGAACCTCCCACAGGTTCAAAATCTATCACTACACGAAATATTTTCTCTGCATTCACATGAAATCTTTCATAATTTGTTTCATATCTGATAT
>JANQEH010000220.1 GCA_028278455.1 bacterium | reverse complement strand
GTTGTTGTCGTTACGGATGTCCATGTCGGTCGTACAACCGCCAATGGCAAACGCAGCGAGAACAAGGAACGCTGTTAATAGTTTCAGTTTACTGTTCATGTCCAACCTCCGTAGTTGGTTATGGGTTATTATATTAAATGATTCCAATTAAGAATTCCTTATACCTAAAAATCAAAATTTATACCGAATGAAGGCAGTATTCCCATCCAGTAGTGTTCTATTCTCCTTGCTACCGGAGCAGGCCCTTCAACAGTTTTATCATTCCCGAGAAGGTACTCAACGTTTCGAATATTCTGCCTGTTATATGCATTTATTACTTCAAAGAATATCCCGAGATTACCTTCTCTGAACCTGAAATTTCTCATCAATCTGATATCAAGCCTGTGGTAATCAGGAAGTCTGTATCTGTTATACCCCTGAGGAATGACCATGGGAGAAGAATAATCAACCTCTCCGATACCAGGGATATAGCTGTTATCATACTCTATCCCGGCTTTTGTGTACGGCCATCCAGTATGGAACAGCCAGGAAATGTTCATTCCCCAGTCTCTATTGGGTTTGTAATTAAAATTCAGGTCTACTGTATGTGTCTGGTCCGCGATCTTCCTAACGCTGTAAGTTCTGAAATGATCGATCGCATAAGAATATACATAGCTCGCCCACCATGAAAGATTTGTTCCGGTTTCTCTCCTGAGAAAGAACTCCACTCCGCTCGCCTCACCTCTTTCCGGAAGATACGGTATCCTGTCGCTTGATGCCTCAGGGAAAACATCAATCACATTGTATATATTTTTATATCTTGGTCGCAGATTATCGAGATCTTTCCAATATGAACTCAATTTGAGATTTACCCCGTTTTCGAACCTGTGTTCCATGCCCACTATAAGATGCTCGGATCTTTCTGGTTCATGAAATTTCAGATCTTTATCCTGAACAGCAAGCTCATGTATACCCTGAGCCTGATAAAACTTACCCCATGCCGCTTTGAATACAGTTGAATTGCCTACAAAAAACGCCATATTCACTCGTGGACTGATAGTTGAGCTTCCGATATAAGAATGTCTATCGTATCTCAGCCCGGTTTCTATAATTAACGGCTTTGCAATTTTTACTTTGTTACTGAAATAAAGACCGAATTCCTGGCCCGAAGCGTTTATTTTTGCATCGGTAGTATCCAGTATTTCTTCATAATGCGGCTCGAGGGCAGGTGTAAGAAAACTAACGGTATTTACTTTTGTCGAATAATAATCATAGTCTGAAGCAAGTTCCTTGAATTCAAAACCGCCCTTGAGAAAAACATTCTCAGATATTTTTAAATCCCAATCCTGCTTAACACCCAGAAATTTAAAATCCCGTCTGTCATCAACATTGAAATCATCTTCTTCGTAATCTGTCCCCGGGAATGATAGTATTCCAAACCTGTCATAGTTCAACAGACCAGAGGATATCGTCGTATGAGCATAAATATCTTCACTGATATATGATCGGAGATTGACCCATGCATACAGATCATCATAACTGGAATCGGAATTATCGTTATCATCATCGATAAACCTCAGCTCATCACCCGCTCTCATGAAATGTGCAGATAAAGTGTGTTTGTCAGTGAGTCTGTATTCCAGTTTGCCCAGAACATCGTAATAGTCAGGGTGAAGTTCATCATCTTCGCTGTTAATTCTCAGTGCATAGTCGATCAAACCTTTTCTCGCAGAAAACAACCAGCGTCCTCTGTCCCCGTTCACCGGACCTTCGGAAAGTACCCTGCCGTTTAGAATGCTGAGTCCCATTGATGTTTTGGTTCTGCTTAAGGGCCCTGTTTCAGATCTGATATTAACAACACCGCTCTTACGTTTCCCATATTCAGCAGGATATCCGCCTGTCAGTACATCTACACTTTCAACAGCCTCCATATCAATTATGCTCAGAATTCCGCCGAAATCCTTCAAATGGAAAGGATCGTACAGTTCAAGGCCATCAAAAAGCATCAAAACTTCGTCCTGTTCACCACCGCGCACTCCGAATTTCGCTGAAAAATCATCCCCTGAAAATCCTGAAAGCCTTTTTAAAGAAAGAAAAATATCTTCACTGAAATGCGGAAAATTCTTTAGGTCGTCTGCCCTGATCAAGTCATCTGATCCCATGCTGTTTGCGCTCTTGGAGAAATAACCCGGGGTGACAATGATCTCATCAAGGGGAGTAACCATTTCGGATAATTCAATGAAGAACCTCGAAGGATTGTTTTCCTCAATAATTGTGTGTTTGATTTTATTGCGCTCATATCCTGAATAAGAGACTTCAAGAGAGTATATGCCGGGTGAACATCCGTTAATCCTGAAATTTCCGTTCGTATCAGTAGCGCTGCCCAGTTGCGTGCCGGCAACTACCACATTAGCCCCGATAAGCGGATCTCCTGTTTCTTTTTCGACAACTTTGCCATAGATTACTGGTTTTTGATTCTTAACGGGAACAATCGCAAGAAGCCCGTTCCGTGTTACTTTCAACCCGGTATCAGTGTCCGCAAGCACTTTCATCAAAACTTCAACAGCAGGTACTTTTTCCAATTTAACACTGACTAATTCTCCCAGGGGAATATAATCACCTGAATAATTTAGGACTGCCCCGGTATTATCGCTGATCACATTTAGAGCCTGCTCAAAAGTAACCTGCTCCAGATCGACAGAGATCACCTTTAACAAGGAGACCGGTATCTTCTTTTCATCGTCAAAACCTATTTCACCGTTATACTGTGCAAATGACACCATTTGCATAGCCAGTAACATTGCAAAAACATTTATCATTATCATTCTTGTCTTCATAATATCCGGTGCATTTACTTAAAATGCAGTTTGATCATACGTGTTCTATTTGAAAGTTACAGTTTCATCAGATATTTCATACTTTACATTGATTATCGAACTGATAAGATCAATATAATCTCTGACCGGTTCTTCTTTCTGTATCTGGATCGTTATATTGACACTTAATAGCTTCTTATTCTTGAAATCGAATTTCAGATCATACCATCTTTCAAGCTGATCAATAACTTCTTTTAACCGGGTATTATTGAATTTTCTCGTATTATTTATCCATGATGTATACATTTCCGGATCAACTGTTACCGGAACTGTGGGATCACTGTCTGACTTTATAACACTTTTCTGATCTTTATATATAACAACTGAATTGTCTCCGTTATCTCCCTGGGATCTTAATAGGACATTGCCTTCGGAAACTACAACTTCTACTGATTCTGTGATATTCCATGCCCTTACATTGAATTTCGTACCAAGCACTTTGATATGAGCACTCCCGGCATTTACTAAGAAAGGCCTGTCTTTACCCGGCACAACTTCAAAAAATGCTTCACCCTGTAAAAATACCTCACGCTTATCCGGGGCAAATTCCCTGGGATAGCTGAATTCTGTTCCGGCATCTAATATTGCAATAGAACCATCAGGAAGAGTGATTTTATCCTGGAGGGTGTTTGCCACAACAACATTGTTGAGGTTTTCATATTCACTCTGCCCATTGAATATAAATTGATCCGCTGCAAAATAGGCAGACATAATGAATACAAGAAATGCGGCAGCATACCGTAGAACAACCTGTGTCCGGAGGTTTTGCAACATAGGTAAAAATCTTGTTTTCTGCCTGTTTTCCATTCTGATACCTGCTTTTACAAGTATCTCATTTTTCATCCGGTCCACGTTACATGCAGGAGGCTCGATCCCCGGTTCATTCCATATCTCGTTGAGATCGCCAATGATCTTTTGGTTTTCCGGATCTGATTCGATCCATGACTTGAAGACTGTCCTGTCTTCATCGGAGATTTCTCCCGTCATGTACCTGCCGATTAAATCCCAATTTATACTTTCTTTCATTATAAAACACCGGTTGATCCAACATTCATTTTGCTTGGTCTAACGGTAATACACATAAGATCACTTTTTCCCCTAAAGAAAATTCAAAAAAATCGCATTTATTCTCAGGCAATGTTTTGTACCTAAAGGATGGTAAGGATTTCAGCCAGGCTTTTGCGGAGGATTTTAAAGGCTCTTCCGATCTGATTCTCGACGGTTTTCTGGGATATATTCAGGGTATCAGCAATCTCTGAATATGTCAATCCGTCGTATTTCTTCATTAAAAAAATAATCCTGCATTTTTCTGGAAGTTCGTTTATTGCCGCGTTTATTGCCGCGTTTCTGTCTTTTTCGATATATTCTTCTTCAGGATCCTTTCCCGAAAATTGCATTATGTTCACGTCATCAATACTATGCTGAACATTTTTCTCACTTCTAAGATAATTCAATGAGTTGTTTCTTACAGCCCGGTATAAATAGGAGCTGATACTGAGAGAAGGATCAAGGTTTTTCCTGTTCCGCCATGTTTTCAGAAATACATCCTGTACAATGTTTTCTGCAGATTGCTGGTCTTTGACATACCTCCACGCAAACCTGTAAAGAGGTTCAAAATATTTCCCAACCAGTTTCTCGAACACACGGGAATCATTGTTTCGGATCTTCTTGATCCATTCTGCTTCAATATGGTCAGAAAGCATAGCCCAGGGTGATAAAATTTACACGAATGATTAATATCACTTATGTTACTAATAATTATACAGAAAAAACAGTTAAAATATTCCCTTTATATGCAATAAAAAAAGGCTGCCTGCATAGACAGCCTTTCATTATCTGAAGGATTCTGTAAAATTATCTTTTCTCAGGAATAGTCTGTCTGGACAGATTCTCGCTGTTTAACCTTTCTCTGGCAGCTATGATGTATTCCGGAGTAACGGAAACATTACTTTTCTTTAATGAGTAGGTAGCGCCCGGCTGTCCGATTCCTCCGAAGGTATAATTATCTTCCATTAATATTTCGAGTTCCTTTCCCGGTACGGGCCAGTGCAGAATTGTACCCTCAGGTACATGCACAACGTGCTCACCGTTCACAAGCAGATCGGCCCAGCCCCGGTAATCATAATAGGATATCCCGGTCATCATAGTCTCGATGCGTTTCTCATAGCACATCCATTTCCAGAGGTCAAGGTTACTTTCTGTACCGTCGAGAGGCTCCATTTCACCAATAGGTACTCTTGTCCTGTTTATCAATTCAGCAACATCTGCTTTGGTTCCACCTCCATAACCTCTCAGGAAAGCTTCAGCTTTTAACATGTCCATTTCGGTTTTGGTTAAATGCGGCATCGATCCGTAAGAAGAAGGATATTGATAATCGAATTTATCAAATCTGTACCTGGACCAGACGTAGGTCCCCCGTGAAGCATAATGGCTCTGACTTTCCTGGTAATAGAAATATTTTCCATCACTTGTTCCGCTAATATTTCCAGTAATCCTTCTGTCAGAGCTATGATTTATGAAATGCGTCTTTTCTTCAAATGGAGTTGCAAGCCAGTTATTGTAATTATTCGACGTATCAGACGGTCCATGAAGCTTATTATCTACAACATACCATCCGTTCCAGTTAGAAGAATACTGGATTGGATGCCACCAGAAATTATCATCTCCTTCTGGTGCAAAATCTTCTGTTATTCCCTGATCAATATGAGAAACTACAACCTCCCAGTCTACTGCCTCCCTTTCTGAATTTGTCCTCGCCTTATGCACCATATAACGGGCGATGAAAGAATGACACAATCGGGCCAGGTCAGTATTTGTCATCGAATATCCGTTGATCCAAGACGGAGGAAGCTGGAAATCATAAATCGAGCAAAGTCGAATACACTCTTCGAGGTGTTCTAAACCGGCATTCATCAACTGACCATAAGGCACAAAATCCGGCCTGGCGGAATAAAAATCTGTTTCTTCAGTAACAATGAATGCCTTATCGAAGAACAAACCCAGATATCCAAGGGATAAACCCTGGATAAAACGTCCGAATGCGATCAATCTTTCAGTGTTATTGCTTCCCTCTGGTCCGACCTGCAGCCCGGCATTTATAGCATTTAGGCCATCGTTTACATTGCTTAAAACTTCGTAATTGTCATACCAGGGATCCTGGTTGATACCTCTTTTGCTGTATGAAGGACTGTTATCCCAAACTGTTCGCGGCTCCCAACTGAAGCGGCCAAGCCCCGTTCAGCCCCAGGATGTCGACTTGACATCACCCAGCACACTTAAAGTATTTGCCGGGAAAAAACCATTTGCTGCAAACCAGTATAACCGGAATGAGCCCGATATCAGTTCTTCAATATCATTGGGTGTGACCATGACTCTTTTCGTATCCGGATCATTGTCATTTCGGATATCCATATCCGTGGTACATCCTTGTAGGATTAAAAATCCGAAGAAAAAAAGGGCTAATAGAATTCCTGTTTTACTATTCATACAACCTCCGATATTTTTCAAACAAATCCTGTTAAATAAATCTGATAATTCACTTCAGCGATTTTCAGATAATACTCCGGATCATTCGTAATAGAAGGTCGGTTGAATCATTATTCCTGTACCAGAAAAATCCCTTATTCATAACTCAATCCCGTTCTTCAGAGGGTCAGCTTAAAAAAAATAGAATAGTCTGTCTTTTTTCTATATTCCATACACGGGAAAAAGGGAAATCCCCTAAAAGAATTTATTTTCTTGGAATTATTGTACTGAGAAATTAAATTGATACATCTTTCCGGAACTTAAGAATTACTTCGCTTGTTCGGAATAAAAATCCGGAATTCATTTATCTATATCTTAAGGAGACAACAATGCGAAAATTAAGTTTTATTTTAATCGTAATTCTGGCATTATCAACGGTTGTTTACGGCGAAATGCCGCAGAAGAAAAAAGTTGAAAAACTATTCATATCATTGAGCGGAATGACTTGTGAAAACTGTGTCAAAACTGTTACAGACGCGTTAAAATCGGTAAAAGGAGTTTCAAAAGCAGAAGTAAGCCTGGAGAAAATGATGGCTTATGTCGAATTTACGCCCCGCCGTACTAATTTGAATAAGCTTGAGGCAGCAATTCTTGCTTCTGGCTTCGGAGCAAACGATAGATCTCCCGAACAACCGCACGTCCATGATGAAGCTGAACACACAGAGCATGATAGTCATGGAGAACATGGAGAAATGTTTATCACATTGATCGGTGATGGTGATATGAAATATACTTGCCCCATGGAAGAATGTATGGTCTTTTCTGCTACTCCAGATGCCAACTGCACTTCATGCGGTATGAAATTACGTGAGATGACAGAAAAGGATAAAGACAGGCTGAAAAAGCTAAAGAAGGAATACAAAGTCAAGAAGGTTAAAAAATAGTTACAATTCCTTAATTTACAAAAAAAAGCTCCCTGCCCGGGAGCTTTTTTTATCTGATCCTAAACTGGTCCTACAGTTCTACTTTTCTCATCAGTGGTTCAAGGATCTGCGCCAGTAATACAACCAATACACATCCGATCATGTTATACCAGAGGTAAGGGATCTCGGTAAAGAAAAAGCAGGCAATTACAGCAAATTCAGCAATAAGCGCAGCTGTGAAGGTAGCAGTGCCCCCGACTCTTTTGATATAGAATGCAATAAGAAAGATCCCAAGTATAGTCCCGTAGAACAGTGAGCCGAGGATATTTACTGCCTCGATTAAAGATCCGAGCCGGTTTGCAAAAAGTGCAAAATTTATTGCATATATCCCCCAGAAAATGGTCGCCCCTTTAGATACAAGCAGATAATGTCTTTCGGAAGCCTTCTTTTTTATAAGACGTTTGTATATATCGATCACAGTAGTCGATGCAAGAGCATTCAATTCTGCCGAAGTCGATGACATCGATGCCGACAGTATTGCTGCCAGAATCAGACCAATCAATCCCACCGGAAGAAAATTAATCACAAAAGAAAGGAATATATAATTTGTATCATTCGTATCAGCAGCAGGATTAGCCCTTTCGATCAATTCAATTGCTTCTTTCCTGATCATTTTTTCAGACTCACTTGAAGAATCCAGTCTCCTTAGTGACTCTTCTATTTCAGGTTCGTTTCCGGAATCAACAGCAGACAGCATTTCTCTTATCTGTTCCTGTTTTCCTAAATGAATTCTGCTATAATCATCCTCCAACTTTCTGTATTCAATCCCATACCGGCTGCTCTTAACATTTACTGTTTCATTCGAGTTAAAAAACAGCGGGGGAACCGTAAACTGGTAGAAAACAAAAACCATAGCCCCGATCAGGAGAATTCCGAACTGCATGGGGATCTTAACTATTCCATTCATTAACAGCCCCATCCTGCTCTGCGTAACAGAGCTCCCCGATAAATACCTCTGTACCTGGGACTGGTCTGTCCCAAAGTAAGATAGGGCAAGAAATGTACCTCCTATTAATCCTGACCAGAAATTATATCTGTCTCTCCAGTCGAATTCGAATGTTATTGCATTCAGTTTACCCATCTTCCCGGCTATATGAGCGGCGTCAATAAATGAAATATCCTGGGGAAGAAGCCTGAAAAGCATAACTATTGCCATCAACATCCCTGCGCTTATTATAATCATCTGGAGCAGATGAGTCTTGTTTACAGCGTCTGAACCGCCCACGGTTGTATATATTATTACAAGCGCTCCGATTATGAAGATCGTGTAGCTTATATTCCATCCGAGAATTACGGATATTATCAATGCCGGAGCAAATATTGTAAAACCTGCTGCAAGGCCTCGCTGTATCAGGAAAAGAACGCTTCCAAGTGTCCTGTTTTTAAGATCAAAACGCTGTTCAAGATATTCATACGCAGTAAAAACATTCAGCTTATGATACAGAGGTACAGCAGTGATAGACAGAATTATCATTGCAATGGGCAGGCCGAGATAGAACTGAACAAACCTCATACCGTCTACATAGGATTGTCCGGGCGTGGAGAGAAAAGTGATGGCGCTTGCCTGGGTTGCCATTATGGAAAGTGTAACAGTATACCATGGAGCAGACCTGTTAGCAAGGAGGTAGTCTTTTATATCTTTCTTGTTTCGTGTCTTCCAGACCCCATAGATTACTACAAATACAAGGAAAGAACTGAGAACGATCCAGTCTAATATACTCATCTAATGGTGATCTCGTAATTTAATGATCATTAATCTACTGACTAAAATATTGCGTAAAGAGATAAAATAATACTATCAGGCAAATAAGGTTGACAAAAACGACTGAATACAATTGATTCCAGGTTGACATAAATGGCGGAGATTCCTCATTTTCCGAACTGTTAGTTTTATTAGCAGTTTCATTGTTCATTTATATCTCCGGATGATATAAGGTTTATAAATAAACGGTATGCGCCGGGAACTCCGGCCGGCAGCTGCCTGAACCATGATAGACCGGAATAAATAAAAATCCCCTTACCGTATTTTGCTAATATTATGCTGCCGTGCTTATCTGTCTCATCAGGATCATTACTTGAAAGGACAGTCTCAAATTGACTATCCCAGTGCGATGCAAAATAGAGTCCTCTTTCCTGCACCCAGTCATCAAAATCACTATAGGTGATTTTATTTGGATAATTAAATATTCGGTGATCAGGATCTGTAAATTTTACTGGCGCCGTCTCAACGCTTACCCTGTCCCTACCTATCCGAAAAGGATACGGACCGATTTCTATCTCCGGCAGGCCTGATGTAACATTATACTGAACTAAAAAAGTTCCGCCTTCTTTTACATAATCCATTAAACGTGTTTGAGCATACTTCAGTCTGCTTCTTGTGTTATAGGCCCTTATCCCAGAAATGATCGCATTATAAATCGATAGATCGCCGCTTTCAAGTTCTTCATCAGAAAGCAGAATAACTTCATATCCGATTGATCGAAGACTCTGGGGAATCTCATCACCGGCCCCCATTATATACCCGATCCTCCCTCCGGGTATATTAATATCGAGATTGACCAGTTTCATTTTGCTCTTAGGAAAATATACCTGCCTGCTGATGTGCGGATAGGAGATCTCAACGAGAGATTTATCATATCTCTTACCATCAACTTCTGCTTCCACAGTAATTTCTGTTTCTCCGGGTTTATCCGGGGGTATTACTTTGAAAACCAATTGTTTTTCATCAAACCTGTTTTGCAGACTGAAAGCCTTTACATCGGGTTTTATTTCCCACCCGTCAGTTCCCCTGAATCTTACAATACCTTTTATATCTTGAGAGTGACCTTTTAGTTTTACAACTATATCCTTTCCCTCGCCTTCTGCAAACATGCTGACCTTCTCTTCCAGGTCAAGAGTCACTTTTGGTCTAATCTCAAACGGACGGTATAACTCACCGGCAACCCTGTCAGTCCACCTGAATAATACCGGAATATTGAAATCGAATTCCGTTTCTCCGATTATCAATGTAAAAATTGCAGATAGAGAAGATGGATTCTCAGCCATACCGGTAATCACCTGATCATTAACATTGAACCTGCCGGCATTGGGTTCAGATCGAAGCCAGTAAGGTTGAGATGTTGAAATACTCGACGGGATTACAATAGTTTTTTCTATAGAAACAGGTTCATTATTCTTCAAGGAACGGCCGACTTCATAGCTCAGGTCTGCATCTGGAAATGCCACCTTTCTTAGAACGATATTTGATTCAGATCGGTTCACAATAGTGGAAACTATATTAATCTTATCTCCTGCTGATGCGGCATATACTTCTGATGATGCTTCCATCCACAATCCGGCACATGATCTTATAATTTTTAATAATTCCTTTTGCTTGACTTCTACCCACGGATCCCGCTTTATGTCGTCTAGATCATTGTATAATGAAATCAGGTCAGGGATAATTTCAGAGGGTGACACAGGATTAAAATTATCCCGTATCGATTTCAGCTTTGCCTGGATCTCAGTTCCCCCATTCACTCTGCCCCATGTAATATTTATTCCTTCGAACAAATCATTTAAGGCACTCTTTCCAGCTATAAGCTGTAAACTGTCAAATCTCTCTCCCCTTCTGCCTGAAGATCCAAATCCCTGGCTTTTATGCTTAGACCTGCTGTCAGCAGCCAGCTCCGTATATGACCGCCCCAGCATAGGATCATATTCACCGATATTAACTTTAATGGTTATCTCGTTCTGTCCACTCGATCTCCAATTATTCCAGAATACTCTTTCAGCCTTCCATGGCTTAACATATTTGAGCTGTTCGGGAAATCTTTCTGGATTACCGGATGCATCAAATGCCTCAACAGCCAGATCAGCGGATGCGCTGTGATGTCCATGCCCACCCCCGCCTCCCGGAGGGAATCTTGTAACAATAATATCCGGCCTGAATTTGCGTATCACCCAGACGATATCCGCAAGAACCGATTCCCCGTCCCAGAATTCGAGGGATTCTTCAGCAGTCTTCGAGTATCCGAAATCAATAGCATTTGAAAAATATTGCTCTGCACCGTCAATCTTACGGGCTTCCAATAGTTCCTGTGTGCGGAGAATACCGATCTCAGCTCCTTTCTCAGTTCCGAGAAGATTCTGACCACCGTCTCCCCGGGTTAATGAAAGATAAGCTGTACGGTATTGTCTCCCACGGGAAAGATATGCAAGAAGGGATGTGTTCTCATCATCTGGATGTGCAGCTATATAAAGAACACTTCCCAGAACATTTAGTTTATCAAGTGCAGCACTAATCTCTGAACCGCTCAGGATCTGGTCTTTTTGCGCAAAAACAATCCCGGCTTGAAAAGAAAATATGATTAATACGATGAGGATCGATTTCTTAGGTAGAAAATTCAACATCGGTTTGATTCCTTTTTAACAGCTATCAAGGTTCAGTTTATATTATCAAAAATTAAGGTTTTATGGAATACAAACAATTTTATATTTTATTCCATACCGGGAACATGCTAAAGAACCCGGTATGGATTATACAGTTTACTGGTCTGTCCCTGCTAATTCAATCTTAAATGGGATTTTAAGCTTTTCCCAATGCAGGTATGCAACTGCGGATGTTCCTGCAAGTTCCTCAAATCCAAATGTAAGCCATTCACAATGTGGTGCCTTTACGGGAGTGACTGTAATTCTTAATGCATCCTCATCTTTATTATATTCATAGCTCCCCCATAGTTCATTGTTTTTGCTGAAAATCACTATCCAGGTTGTCTTCGAGGGGATCATATGTATACCGTATTTTCCTGCAGCAAGTCTATTGCCCTCTATAATAAGGTCGGTATTAAACTCAATCGTAGAATTCTTGTTAGCTCCGGCTCTCCATGGAAAAGGTTTATCGTCAGAATATTTGTTTCCCGGCGCAAATCCGTAAGGGACAAGGTCTCCATAGATTTTTCTTCCTTTGACTCCCGGCCGGCTGAAATCGAATGTAATATCGGTCTCCAGCCCGAGTCTTTGTGTAACGTTTGCCCTCAGGCTGGGAGGAATTCGCCTTTCCTGCGCTAAAAGATCCGATGATAGATTGATAATAAAAAAACACAATACGATAAATCCGAGAATTCTTTTCATGTTGATACTCCTTGTTTGGTGTTGAGTTATTCTCCCTGACCAAATATCCGGGAGTTAAAAGTAAAGTAAAGTTTTTAATAATTTTTGAGGTAAAACAATGAAAAAAAGGCAAAATGTTACTACATCAACCAAACAAGTGTCGAATAAAGTTCCCGTTATTTTATTTTTCTTGATACCGCCTGCTGATTCGATGCCGTACTGGAAGCGGAACGGAGTAAAACGCCGATATAAAATTCATGATTAACAGTGGATGTGAGTAACTATTCTGCGGAAGGTTTTTTTCTCATAGCAAAGAGTATTTCTATATAAGTTTCTTTTGTAGAATCTTTACCAAATGGTAGTGGAGTAGCATCAAGTTTGGCGATCTCCGCATCGGTAATGCTGAATGTTGGTCTCAATACTTTATCTTTTTTTAAATCTGCAAGCCCTTTATCCATCAGTTACCTCAAGTTTTTATTAATATAGCAAAACAATAATAACATAACAAGCTGTTATGACAATAACTTTTATTTTTATAGATTAGGCGTTATTTCAATTACGTCATTCTACAATCCTGAATTCATAGATACACATCATTCCAACCGAATCGATTAAATATACCTTATCGCCGTAGATATTCATAATTCCGTAGTACACCGGGCAATCCAACCTGCCTAGCCAGAATCCGTTGTTATCGAAAATATCGATACGGTAAAGACCGGCATCCTTCCAGCTTTCACTATTCGTGTAGTCGGGTTGCCGTCTATATGTTGTCACCCAGATCCTGCCCTTACCGTCTACCGCCATCGTCGTTGACACCTGCGGGAGATCCATATAAGTCATCGGCTCGCCCCTGAACATCCCCTGTACTTCAAGTGCATCTTCGCTATAACCTAGAATCCTGTCACTTGAGAATACAAGTTTCCCATTAGCAGTATATTTACTGACCTTATTCCTTCTTGTATAAGATAGATAAATATTACCGTCATCCCATACAGTATAGACTACTTCATTCCCAATATGTGTACTGCCAAGTCCACCGGGGCCGAGATTTGGGAATGAGTCCAGTTCTCCGAATCCCCTGATCTCATTGCCCTCCAGATCGAAAACTGCGAACAGGTGCCCATTCGGATCTGCATTCGCAATATAGTCCACCACGACACCGCTCCTGTCCACCGCTATCAGTTTATCCGGCGGCAGGAACTCTTTACCCTGGGCCCACTGCCTTACCCTGAATGTCCTGAGATATTCACCATCTTCCGAAAAAACCTGCATCCTCGCATTTCTTAGGTCATCGATGTATATATTATTATCATCGTCAATACACATATCGAAAGAAAGCAGGATCTCACCCGGCCCCTGCCCTTTCTGGCTGAAAGTCCCGGTAAAATTCCAATCTGAGTCAAATTTCTGCACCCTGAAGTTACCGGCATCGAGAATATAATTAAATCCCTTGCTGTCCTTAACCATCATTGTTGGCTGATAGAACTGAAAATTCTCATCATCTCCCTCAATCTCCCCTATTTTTCTGACAAACTCCAGAGAGATATCCTGTTCCTCTCCCCAGCCGGGAGAAAGGTTATGGATATAATTTACATTTCCAATGGTTTCTTCGGTGTAATTCTGGTTATCCCCGCAGCCGATGAGGAAAAGGAATGTAATAATGCACGCGATCATACATAGTTTCTCTGCTTTCATCATTGCTCCTCAATAAATATCAGTCAGGTATATGTCATTTTGTTAAGTGTCCGTTTGTCAATCACGAAATACTGCCAATACAAAGATTATTTTTATACTCAACGTTAATAAGACTCAAAAAATTTGGATTTTGTTCTAAATACATCCTGGGTATTGGATATAAATGAGATTAATACATCGATAAATGTATAATTCAACAAGAACTATAGATGTGAACTGAATTGTTTCAAGTGAAAACCAGTTTTTTTCTGAACATATTCCTTTTTTAATCGTAGGTAAATTAAACGAGATAATAACGACAAATGCAGGATCACGGTAACGCAGAATCAGATTTATTCCGCCTGCTGAAGAAGAATTTATGCCTAATGATACAGAAAACGGCTTATCAAGAAGTCTTGGACTTTTTTCAGTTACGAACATAGTAATTGCGAATATGATAGGCGCCGGGATATTCACTACTTCCGGCCTATTAATGACTGATCTGAACAATCCTTTCCTGTTGGTATCTCTATGGGTAATCGGCGGGATTCTGGCTGTCTTCGGGGCACTTTGTTACGGTGAACTCGGTGCAGCATTTCCCCTTGCCGGTGGCGAGTATGTCTTCCTTTCAAGGCTCTTCCACCCGGTCCAGGGATTTCTCAGCGGATGGGTGTCCTTTTTTGTAGGTTTCTCAGCTCCTATTGCAGCCTCCGCATTGGGATTCAGTGAATACATTGCCAGGGCCTTTCCGCAAATCATGGTATTTGGTCCTTTCTCTATTAAAATATATGCAATAATAGTAATTATTATTTTCACATTCGTCCATCTTCGTGGGATTGAATTCGGTTCCAATGTCCAGAACCTGCTGACTATATTAAAAGTCATTCTGCTTGTAGGTTTAGTTTCGCTTGGTTTTATCTTTGGAAAAGGAGATATGTCCAACTTTCTCCTGGGACAGGAATTTACATATGATCTGGGCGGATGGCAGACGATCGGCCTGTCATTGATGTGGATCATGTTTGCTTACGCGGGATGGAATGCATCAGCGTATATTGGCTCGGAGATTAAAAAACCCGAGAAGAACCTGCCATACTCACTAATAATCGGCACAGCAATAGTCATTTTGTTGTATTTTGCGCT
Source organism: bacterium (assembly GCA_028278455.1). GTDB lineage: Bacteria > SM23-31 > SM23-31 > SM23-31 > SM23-31 > JANQEH01. The sequence continues at coordinate 7,540 of JANQEH010000220.1, read as the reverse complement.
GAATATGTTGTATGTTTATGCGGCAACCCCCGGTGAGATGATGGGAGTGATATCGATCGGAGGGCTCGTCGTAAAAAACCTTTTCGGTGAATCAATGGAAACCGTGATCTCCATGCTTATATCTTTCGCGCTTTTTTCATCATTAAGCGCCTATATAATTCTCGGTCCCAGGATATACTTTGCAATGGCAAGAGACGGATATTTCTTTAAATTCGCTGCAAAGATACATCCGGTCTTCAGAGTACCATCCAAGTCAATAATGCTGCAGTGTGTGATTGCAGTTATCATGGTTCTGTCCGGAACTTTCGATCAGCTTTTAACATATATGGGATTCTCTCTGGGTATTTTTCCGATACTTGCTGTCGCAGGAGTGATGAAATTGAGGCTTTCAGGCAAAAGTGTATTGAAAATATCAGGATTCCCAATAATTCCACTGCTATACATAATCCCAAATATAATTATTCTTGTTCTGGCATATCTCGAAAGACCTGTCGAATCATCCATCGCAATTCTTACCGTTATTATCGGGATACCGCTTTATTTCTATTTTTTCAAAAAAAACGGTAATAATTCATTTCATTAATTGTAATTACCTTAAAGATAGAGAAATCAAAAAAATTCAAGGGGGAGATCATGCGGATTTTGCGTAGAGAAACAGCCATGTTATTTTTGGCTATTGCGTTTATTGTTCTGCCATGTTTTGCACAGGATCAAGATAATCAGACCGAAATTGACAGGAAAGTAAATAAATTTCTTGGTGATAATAAATACAGATGGCGTGATCTCAACGTTCCTGAAGCGGACGGAAAGATCCTCTATGATCTGATTATTGAGAACGGATACAAAAGCTCACTTGAAATTGGTACATCGACCGGGCATTCCGCAATATGGATCGCGTGGGCGCTCAGCAAAACCGGCGGTAAATTAATAACTATCGAGATAGACAAAAGGAGATATGATCAGGCCTTAAAGAATTTCAGGGATTGCGGGCTGGAAAACTTTATCGATGCGAGGCTTGCAGATGCCCACGAGCTGGTCAAAGATCTTTCAGGGCCGTTCGAATTCGTTTTCATTGACGCCGATAAAGACTGGTATACTGAATATGCTAAAGCTGTTGTTCCGAAATTGGAGACAGGGGGATGTATTGCTGCACATAATGTCACCGAAAGAAGCTCGAGAAGGGGAAGAGGCAGGAGAGGCGGAGGTGGATATGAAGTTAAATACCACGAATACATGAGAAGCCTGGATTTTATGGAGACTACGCTGCACCCTGATGCACGATCCGGCCTGGCCGTAAGCATCAAGAAAAAGTAGATGATTTTACTGATAATTCAAGATCCAGGCGATTTGAACGTTTATTTCATTCATACCTAAGGCTTTGAACCGGATCGGAATTTGCCGCCCATAAAGTCTGCGATGCGATGGTCAACATAGCAATAGTTAATGCTATCAAGCCTGCTGAAACGAATACGGAAACTCCTATATCTGTCTGATAAGCAAAACTCTCCAGCCACCTGTTAAGTGCGAAATACGCAGCCGGCCAGGCAACCAGATTCGATACCAGTATCCACCTGGTAAAGTCTTTGGAAAATAATAATATTATGGATGACACCGGAGCTCCGAAAACCTTTCTGATGCCTACCTCCTTGATCCTCTGCTGGATAGTGTAAGAAGTTAGTCCCAGAAGCCCCAGGCTCGATATGAATATTGCAAGGATAGTGAGATATATAATAAAAGCGCCAATAGTCTCTTCATTTCTGTAAAGGTTATTTATTTCATCATCAAGAAACCAGTAGTTGAATTGGCTTGAAGGTGCTGTCTCTTCAACCTTATCCTTAATGAATCCGATAGTCTCAAGGTTATTGCCGGATTTTAATTTTAAATTCAGGAATGAGCTTTTATCAGTGAACTTGAACAGCATAGGCATGATCCTGTCGCGCAGTGATCTATTATGATAGTCCTTGATAACTCCAACAATAACTCCCGAATCCTCGAACTGAGAATCTTTCCCCTGAGTGATCCTGACTCCGATAGGATCATCGATCTCCATCGCTCTGACACATGCCTCATTAATAACAAACGCATCCTCAGCATCAGCAGGAAATTTTTCGGAAAGAAATCTCCCTTTCACAAGTTTAAGTCCGAAAGTATCAAGGTAATCGTAATCAACAAGATTATAAATTACGTCAAATGGTTTGTGTTCCTCATCCCTGCCCGGCCAGCTTATCCCCATCGAGCTTCCCCATCTGACAATGCTTGTTCTGGAAGCAGATGCAGCGAGAATATCGGGATTTTTACTCAATTCTTCTTTAAGAACAGGAACTCTGTTACTCAATATACCGGATGTCCGGAGTATCAATACATTCTCTTTTTTAAATCCCAGGTTGGAGTTTTTCATGTAATTTAGCTGCTTGAAAATTACAATCGCAGAGATCACAAAGATAATCGATAATGCATACTGAACCGTTACAAGGTATTTCCTCAGAAGCGATGCTCCACTCCTACTTCTACCACTTCCGGGTACAGATCCCTTTAGTATATTATTTGGAGAAAATGATGATAGAAATATAGCTGGATAGCTTCCCGATAATATACCGGTAACAACACCTATAGCAATAGACGTAAAAATGAATTCCCCGGATATTCCTGCAGCTATCTTTCTGCCAAGAATGTTGTTTACGGAAGGCAGAAATAGTTTTGCGAGAAAAACCGCAATTACAAATGCTATAAAAGTAAGTATTAATGACTCACTCATGAACTGCTTGATAAGCTGAAATCTTGTTGAACCTACAACTTTTTTTATCCCGATCTCATTCATCCTGTTTAGTGACCTTGCAGTTGCAAGATTCATGTAGTTGAAGCAGGCAATTATCAGGAGTACGGCTGCCATTGTGGAGTATACATATATATAGTTTATCAAGCCTCCTCCTCCCAAATCGTAAAGATGCATATTCTCTAGTGGCCAGAGCAGAAAATTATTAGAAGGATGGCCGGGATTATGGTCATTAAAAACATCAATTATCTTTGCATTTACTGTCTTTTGATCCGCATTGTTTTCCAGCTGAACATATATCTCAGGCCATTTATTATTCCATAGTTTCATCGCATTCGGGGCAATATCGTATGACAAAAGAAAGTCAAACTGTAATTCTGAATTAACGGGAATGTCGGCCACAATACCCGTGACTATGTACGCATATCTGTCATTGTATCTAATCCTTTTCCCAATGGGATCTACTTCACCAAATAACCTTTTTGCCGTTTCCTCTGTGATTAAAATTGAGTTTCTTTGCTGAAAAGGTCTATCGGGATTTCCCGAAGCAAGTGGAAAATCGAACATCTTGAAGAAATCATTATGTATATATGCCCCGGTACAGTTAAAGCCTTTTCTGTTATGCGATATTTTTCCCCCGGCATAGCCAAAAACCGTACTTCGAATGATCTCAGGGTATTCCTCACGCAGAAAATCTGCCGCAGGACCAGGTAATACATCCCCATATGCGTCGAAATCCGGCGCATGGAATACTACCCTGTAAAGACTGTCTTTATTTTTATGAAAGCGATCATAGCTAACCTCATACTGGATCCATTGCACTGTCAGCAGACAGCAGGCTATACCCACAGCAAGACCTGCTATATTGATTACAGAATACACCTTATGTTTGAGAATATTTCTCCAGGTGATCTTTATATAGTTCCTAAACATTACAGCACTCCTGAAAATAGAATTACTGATTATCGGGACAATAGAGACTATTACCTGCCCCAGATACCAGAGATCAGCATTGCGTTTTCCCTTATTCTCTGCAATATCATCATAGATATCTTCAAAATCACTGAAGATAGAATCCCTGTCCCTGTTCTTTACCAGATATTTTAGAATCCTTTCAAGGATCCTGGATATTCTTCCTGCCATTGGTAATCTCTGCCTGATTCATGGTTAACGAAAATTAATCTGCAGCATACCCTGGAAATCCTACCCATACTGATTTTTGAAGCTTTAAAAAATCTTCCAGGGCCTCCTGGCCTTCTGATGTTACCTTATAAAATCGCTTCTTTCTGCCGCCCTTTTTATTGTAAATATCCTTGAAATAAAACTCTATATATCCCTTCTCGATCAATCTATCCAGAGGAACATATATAGCCCCAATCGACCAGTATTTCCCTGTTATCTTTGAAATATGCTCTCTGATAGTAATACCGGAGGCATCTTCTTCAAGTTTCCGGATAGATAGTAATACTATCTCCTCCTGCCTTGAAAGCAGCTTCATTATTGCTCCTTCTTTGCTATGTTTTTCTATAAAATAGAATAACTTTTTGCAAAAGTCAATACTTATTTTTCTAATAACTAGAAAAACTATATTGTACAATCAGTTACTGGAATTAATCTTATTAGTTTCTGCTTTTCAAATCGAGAGACATTGTATCACTGAGAGATATTATAAAGATCAGGATATATACTGCTAAAGCAGTATAAAATTCAAAGACATTATACTGAGTTACAAAAAAAGTGTTATAGGTATTTATCCTTAAAAAAAGTCTATTATTGGAACATATGAATCCGAGAAGCATATAATAGCATTATTATGGATATTCCATAAATATAACAAATTCCTGGAGGTAAAATTGAACCGAATTGCCGGACTACTGATACTTTCAATCGTGTTTCTGGGCTGCGGAAGACCAGCAGATGAAACAAAGAATGACAGCACTATACAAAATGTGTCCCATAGTGGATCCGAAAAAAATAGAATTGAGCCTAAGAATATATCCCTCGAACTAGTCTGCAGGATAGGTAACCTCGAGGAAGAGGATGAAAACTACAACTTTTATATGCCCCAGGACATGGTTTGCGATAAAGATGGAAATCTTCTGGTTGCCGATGAGGGTAATTTCAGGATAATGAAATACGATAAGAACGGGATTTTCATTAACAGCTACGGGAAGCAGGGACAGGGGCCGAATGAATTCTCAGCGATGAATGCAATTGCAATTGATAATGAAGGCAATTTCTTTATTGCAGACCATTGGAAGAATAGAATTATAGGATTGTCTCCCGAGGGTAAAGAATTTCGGAGATATGAAGCTAAAAAGCTATACGGACCTTTCGGTGTACTGAGTAATGGGAATTTTATAAAACCTACCTATAATTACGATGGAGACCTGCTGGAAATTTTAAATCGAGAAGGTAAAAAAGTAAAAGGGATAGGAAAGATAAAGGAATACAGGGACAGGGAAATGACCAAATATTCACGGTATGTCTCAATTGATGTTGACGACAATGACGATATCTATGTCGCCTACCAGGCGAGAAAAGTAATCGAGAAATACAACACTGAAGGCAAATTACTTTTCAGCTTTGAGAGGAAATTAAATTTCGATGAGACCACCGAATATAAAACAACGACATACAACATAGGTGGAAGAGAATATCCTTACCCGCTGGTAAACAGTGTCTCAGCCGGTATTGCCGTCGATGAAAAAGGCTATATCTGGGTTGCAACTTACCGCAGGCAGTTGAATGAAAGCGAGATATCAATGGTGTCAACCATGTCGGTTACCGGCCGTGGAGGCGGCAACACACAGCTCCTCGAGAAGAAACTTAACTCCAACAGTGATCTTGCCACAACCGATGCCTATATCCTTGAGGTATTCGATCAGCAGGGAAATTTAATTAAACAGTTTCCGCTAGAGTATTTCTGTGATAAAGTAAAAATATTCGGAAACAGGCTTTTTATTCTCGATGTCAGGAAGGGAATGTGCGTATATGAATACAGAATTGAATACTGAATTTGTGTTGTTTTTGGTAAATTGTTTCCCGATATTTCAACTCCCTGTATTTGGTAATTAATCATACATCAAACATGAGATCTCATAAAAAAATCTCTGATAGTTATATCGATTTCAATAATCTTTTTTTTGTACTGGGAAATTAATTTGCAGATCAAATATCTGGAAAAACCATTTCTGACAAATATTGAAAAAATTGCAATTGGAAATTGGACTAAACAACTATTATGGTCACCCGATGGAGAAAAACTACTGTGGAATTCTTTAAAATGTAGTAATCTATATTTTATTCAGCCTAAAGAATCTAAGGAAATGAATATTCATGTCAATGGACGTGAAATTTCTTGGCTGGATGATTCAGAGAATATTGCGTATGTTGAAAGAACATCAAAAACCAGATTCATCCACAGATTCAGTTTAAATATATATAATGCTATAGATGATACCAATATGAAGATATTTGAGACTGACGAAATATTGCGTAATCTAAGAGTAACGCAAAAAGGGCATATATGGATAAATGAATTAGATGGAACCAATGAATATCTCTTTAACCGTAAAGGCAAACGACTCAGAGAATACTATAATGAGAAAGTTTTAGTTTTTGATCATGATCTGAATCTGGTGAGGATGAATATCGATGGAAGTAATCGGGAAATGATCCAATCCAGAGGGTGGAGAGGTGAACTGTCAGGAGATGAAAGGTATATTATTTATAATTTTAACGGTTATTTACATAAGTACACAATTAGCACAAATGGAAAAAATAGACTAGTTTGGGGGAATAATGGAATATGGTCTCCTGATGATAATTATATTATTTATGAGGTAACAAATGAAGATGGCCATTCCATCCACGGCTCGGATTTATACATTATAAACAGCGATGGTTTTAATGTGAAGCAGTTGACTTTTACTGCAGAAATTCAAGAAGGTAATCCATCCATATCACCTGACGGTAAGAAAATTGCATTTACTTGCTACAAAACAAATGCTGTATATATAGCTGATATCGAATTTTAAGTCTATACAGTTAAAAGAGATCACCTTAGACAATTAAATCTTAGCAATACTGTATTCTCCGACATATTGTTTCTGATAATATCAATCCGTACTACGTTAAACCTGTCACCGATTCCTATGCCTAATTCTGTATAGACATCTTCTGCTGTAAATTTCGGAACATTTATGTTCTCAACCGCCGTTAGATTTTCTTTAGAAAGGTCGCTCCACCCTACTCCTATCCAGGGTGTAATTTTGATGCATCTTTTGAAAACGTTCCAATCGCTGAATTCTTCGGAAGGATCGAATCTGTACCTTTCAAAAAATTCCAGCTCAAGTACCGTTTTGAAAATCCTGTCGCCTGTAAACGCTTTGTATCCAACTCCACGAAGATTACCGTAAGGATCCAGGAAGCTCTTACCGCCGATATCGAACCATTTTTGAGGAGGGAGTTTACCCGACGAAATCCCTGCGGCAACATTCAAATTCAACCTCGTATTTGAACTCGGATCGAATGACAAATTTAAATCACCTCTCAAATATTTATAAGTGAAATCACTTTTAAAGCTGCTTCTATCCGTTACTTCTCCGGTAAGTTTTACACTACTATGCGGATTTTCATATACTAAAAGTCCCCTGAAACCTCGAAATTCTCCCCTAATAATTTCCGGATTCATTCTGAAATCTTCATTCCAGTTCATTATTGCGAAGTCAGATTTTTTTTCTGCCTGACTTTCTTTACTGATAA
>JANQEH010000167.1 GCA_028278455.1 bacterium | reverse complement strand
TTTTACCGAAGAGGATTTACAAGTCGGGGTGAGAGGATTTGAACCTCCGACCCCCTGCTCCCAAAGCAGGTGCGCTAACCGGACTGCGCTACACCCCGTATAATATCAATTTTTCAAAAGAACAAACAATAGAGACCCATATTATAGTAATATTTTCTAAAAAAATCAACAAAATTTGTAAGATAACATATCAAAATTCCTATGATATTTCTGAAAAATTGAAGTCTTCACTACATGCGGATCATTGTTAGAATCATCTTGAACCGGCTTCCGGCTTTCAATGAATGCGGCCTGTTTGCGGGCATTATTATCAATTCACCTTCCTGGACCGTGAATTTCTCACCGTCTATGAATACCTCAGCCTCTCCCTCGATGATCTGGACAAGGGCATCGAACGGCGCCGTGTGTTCGCTGAGTTCCTGACCGGCATCAAATGCAAACAGTGTTACAGATCCCTTTTCACCTTTCAGGATTATCTTGCTTACAACCGATCCGGACTGGTAGTCAATAAGGTCTTTCACTACACTTTTATCAGGCATTTACTTCTCCGGTTATTAATTGGATTATGTCTCTCAGAGAAAAACATTATTTAGATCTTAGACGTTCCTGAACTTTATCGCTTTGCAGTTCACGAAGTGCATCCCTGGCGATCCATTTTGCAGATCTGCTGTCGACCGTCAATATGCGCTCTGAGATTTCAATTGCCCTTTTATTCAGCTCGATATTTCTCTTGCCGATCTGGCGGACAGCCCAGTTCACGGCTTTTTTCACGAAATTTCTTTCATCAGCAGCCTCTTTATAAGCTCTTTCAAGAAAGGGATCGAAAACCTCGTCCGAAGCTTTTTTATCATGAACTGATAAACAGGCCATCATAACAAAACCGCACCTCTTCTCAAACTCACGTTCCCTGTAAGACCATTCCATTGCCTTTTCATAAGCATAGGGTGTCTTATCGAATAGGTTTGAACACATCTGATCGCACAGATCCCAGGATTCAAATTCTGTGATCCATTCATCCATTAGCTCCGGCGTCAACTTTCGGGGATCGGCTATAAATGCACACAGCATCCGGGCCTCATGCACAGGTATTCCCTCAAACTTTAGTTTCCACAATTCAAGAGCAAGATCATGATCCTTTTTGTATTCCTTAGCGATTTTCCGCAGATCATAAACTGAAATCCCTATCAGGTAGGATGAAGCCCCTCCGATTGCAAACCGCTTCATACCTTCGATATTCTTTTCGTTCTTCCTCTTAAGCAGTTCTCCAAGTAATTCTTCTCCTGTCATATATAAATACCTCCTTATTCCATGAGCCGGTGAATAATCTGCCTGTGGATCGTTTCATTGCAGAACATATACCCTGACCTGCAGAACTCCTCTCCTTTCGCAGGATTGTAATTAATCGCTTTTCCGTCAAGTTGTGTAAGCTTTCCTCCGCATTCTGCTGAAATACATGCTATAGCTGACAGGTCCCATGGGTGAACAGAGCTATAATGCGGGGATATAAATACATCGGCATTTCCCGTGATCACATGCAGCGCCTTCTGGACAGTCGACTCTGAAGATAATATCTCCGGGGAGTTGAACCTGTCTGTAAGCGCCTGGATCCTCTCCGGATACTTTCCCAACAGGTTCGAGCTGACGATTATCCTGAGTTCATTCAGATCTTTCTTGTGGGACAATTTGACAGGCAAATCATTAATAAATGCGCCGCCTCCCTTGAAAGCTCTGGCAAGCAGGCCCCTTACCGGATTGTATATAACACCCACAAGGGGGATACCTTTCCGTGATACAAGCGATATGGATATTCCGAAATTGTCCGTTCTCTTTAAAAAACCCAGTGTGCCGTCAATAGGATCTATCTGCCAGTGGAGATCTTTCTCGAATCTTGAAGTATTCTCATCCAGCCCGTTTTCCTCAGCAAGCAGCCCCATCTCAGGATATTTTCCTGTGAGATAATCGACCACTGCATCCTGTGTCTTAATATCAGCCTCTGTTACAGCAGATGTTTTTTCATTTGTTTTGAACGAATAATTATATTCGGAATGATAATACGAAGATATGATTTCGGAGCCGATTTCAGCCGCTTTCAGACAGTCATTTACAACTTCGTTAAGATCCATAATCGCATAATAGAAAGATAACCGTCAATCGAAATATTTATCGCATAGAAACTCTATCTCGGAAAGCTGTCCTTCATCTATCTGAAAAACGATATGGCTCGCAGAATTATCAAGCATTATCAATGCATTAACTCCTGCGTCTTTAAAGTTCAGGTGAGAAAGCCTTTGCCAGAAACTTTTATTCACTACATGAATCTCATCATACATTCCGCTCAGTTTTTCCAGGTCCCAGTCTGATTCTTCACCCCTCTTCCTGGCAAAATATTGTGCTACAAGATACATAGAAAGAACGCGGTATGAATTTTCACCAAGTGATGCAAAGGGAAGATGGTACCTTACCATCGGCTTTAGTTTGGCCAGCACTGGACAACCGCTGGTAGACATATAAATTCCCAGGAGCGAACTCACGCCTTTCTGGACGCTTGTATCCTTGGAGTAAGTCCTGTTATTTGTCTTGACCTCGACATAAACATCTTCGTAGGAATAAGTATCGCCTACAAATTCAATCAGGTCAGAAACACAGACAGCTGTAGGACACCATTCTTCACCTGTTAGGGGACAGTTAGGGCAGGTATGATTATCCAGCCTTGCCCAATCAGGGTAAGTTTCATCAGGCCGTTCAATTTGCTCAAGAGTTTTTCTCTCGAGGTTGACCATGAATTCCTTCTCTCTACCATCCTTAAAAGAGAATTTGTAAATATATGAAATACTCTCGCATGATTTGTCAAAATCGTGTATCATTAAGCTACCTCGATTAAAAGAAAGATTTCTCTCCTATACCCGATGATATTACGAAAAAATATCCTCAAACTCAAAGGATAACTGAACAAATTGTTAAAAAAACTGAAAGGCAGTATCCGCAATAGATACTGCCTGTTCTGAAATATTATTTATTGATCTTAATTAGAATTCTTCAGCCTTCGGTGATGTTCCTTCTTTGCCGTTATCCTTGAAAAGTTCTCCTATCCCTGCAATACTTCCAAGAACTCCGGAAGTCTCCAGCGGCAGAAATATCTTAGTAGCATTTCCATCGGCCACTTTCTGCAGTGTCTCGAGATACCTGATCGCCAAAAGGTCATTGGTAGGATCGCCCTTATGAATCGCAGTGAATACGTTAACGATTGCCTCGGCTTCACCCTGTGCAACCGTAAGTTTCTGGTATTTATCAGCATCAGCTACACGCTTGATAGCTTCGGCCTCTCCTTCAGCTTTCAGTATCTGTGATTGCTTAACTCCTTCAGCTTCAAGGATTTTGGATTGTTTCTCGCCTTCAGCCTCGAGGATTGTTGCCCTCCTGAGCCTTTCAGCCTTCATCTGCCTATGCATAGCCTCAGTAACATCGACCGGAGGTTCGATCTTCTGCAGTTCAACCCTGGTAACACGTGCACCCCACTTATCGGTAGCGTCATCGAGCACTTCACGCAGCTTTGTGTTGATAGCCTCACGGGAGGTCAGTGATTCATCGAGGGCCATATCGCCGATAAGGTTCCTAAGGTTCGTCTGGGCCAATTTTGTGGCCGCTAGATAGAAATTCGTTACATTATATTTAACCTTTACAGGATCTGTTATCTCATAGTAAACAACTGCATCTACTTCAACAACAACATTATCCTTTGTGATTACATTCTGCGGAGGAACATCGACCACCTGTTCTCTCATATCGACTTTTGTCAGGTTTTCCAGAAACGGTATGATCAGGGTAAGCCCGCTGTCAACTGTCCTCTGATATTTCCCAAGTCTTTCAACCAGGCCTTTTTCCCATGGCCTGATAATTTTCATTCCTGTAGATACAATAACTATAATCACTATCGCCATCATTATTAGTAAAACATCCATGGTTATTCCTCCTCTGTTTTGATTACAATAGCTCTTGTGCCGTCGATCTTAACGACTTTCACTTTTGTGCCTTTGGGTATTTCTTCTCCCGACTCGGAAGAGGCTCTCCAGTCATCCTGGCCAATCCTTACCCTGCCGCTATTGGTAGAGTTGTCGATATCCTGGAACACGACACCGACTTTATCGATCATCCTGTCTGCTCCGATTCCCGGAGGCTGCTTAACCGTTACGCTTTCGGCAAATCTCCTGCTGAAGACGAAGGTTATACCCGACACAAGGATAAAGATTATAAACTGGCCTGCATACCCGACATTCAGCAAGGCAAGAACTCCTGCGGCAGCTGCTCCGAAGCTGAAACAAAGCAGAAAGAATCCGGCTGTGAATATTTCTGCTATAAGGAATACAGCCGCCAGTGCCATCCATATCCACCAGATCTGTATCATATCGAAATCCATATTACCTCCTTTCGACTTGTTGTATAGTTTATAAATCTTTCATTTATTTCATCTCCGCTTCCACTATTATAAGCGCTGCAAATCATGTAGCGGGCGCTACAAATGGATATTTTTTCTTGTTTTTGAACCTGAGCATATGACAAAATGTTGTTTTTGGAGCAATAACAGTATATATTATGTTTTATAATAGTTAAATATTATTTGAACTTTAAGAGAGAACAAAGTCAATGACTGCAAAAACAAAACTACTTCTTATTGAGGATGAACCGGATATAAATCTCCTGGCAAAAACGGCCTTAAAGGTTAAAAACTTTGAAGTCATATCAGTAATCAACGGGATAGATGGCATAGAGCAAGCAAGGAATAATGATTTCGATCTTATAATCCTCGATGTTAGCATGCCAGACATGAACGGTTATGAAGTGCTGTTTAATCTGCAGAATGATCCTGAAACATGTAATATACCGGTTGTATTCTTTTCTGCATTGGTTCAATCCGGTGAAATAGAAAAAGGTATAGAGCTGGGGGCGATCGGGTATATAAAGAAACCTTTTGATCCTGATACCCTCCACCTGGAAGTCAAAAAATACCTTAAAGAGAGTGTAAAGGAAAGGGAGGAAGTAGGATCTAATGAAGTCGATAAGGAATTGGTCGGAAAATACCTGGAATCATTAAAAACCAACCTTGTCAAACTTGAGAGCGATATCAGAAATAACCGGTTTGAGGAGATCTCATTTCTGGGACACAGGCTGGCTGGCTCGGGTGAAAGCTATGGATTCCCTTTATTGACGAAAATAGGATATAAGCTTGAGGAATCCGGAAAACAAAAAAGTATTGATAAGATCAAGGAAGTATTTGAAAAATTGCTTGAATTCTATGATTCTGAAGGATCACCTAAATAAACAGGAGCTGATACTATATGAATATGAAAAATTCAGAGAACAAGGGTTTACTCAGTGAACTTCTCGAAAGTGTTACTAAATATTTTCTAATCATTGAAGATGACAAAGACATGGTTGCACTGATAAAGCATCATTTAGAAAAAGAATATCCTCTTTGTGAATTTATTGAGGCATATGACGGAGCAACCGGTTTAAAACTAATCAAAGAAAAGTATGCAGACCTGATCATTCTGGATATTATGATGCCTGCTCTAAGTGGATTAGACATTCTCAGGAAACTTAAAGAAAGTGATCCCGCAATCCTGAAAGATGTACCTATACTAATTCTTACAGCAAAGAATGATTATGATACTGTCAAAGAAGCAATGGATCTGAAAGTTAATAATTATCTTATAAAACCCTTTCAGGGGCAAGACTTGATCAAAAGAGTAAAAAATCTGATCGATCCGTAGAGGATCCTGATACTATCAACAAGTTTAGATAATAGTCACCTGGATACTATGAACAAAAAAGAGAACGGAAGTATCGAATCAAATTTGCAGACTCAGGCTCGTCAGCTTGCGGAGTATTCGATAAATCTGAAGCAACTCCACAGGATCACAACCTCTCATTACGACATCATTGATGATCTTATAAACGACTATCTTGAAACAGGATTAAAGATATTCAGGATGACTACGGGGATCGTAAGCCAGATAAAGGGTAGGGATTATATTGTCACCTCAACCAGGTCTGACCTGGATTTTCTAAAACCAGGTCTGAAATTTGATCTGGGTGATACATATTGTAAAGTAGTGGTTGATCAGAATAAAACGATCGCTTTTAAAAGCGCTGCCAGGATAAAACTGGAAAAAATGCACCCGATAGAACCTAATGAATTATTTGAATCATATATAAGTGCTCCAATTTATTTAAAAGGTAAGATATATGGGACATTAAATTTTTCATCTAAAGAATCCCGCGATAATGATTTTCAGATGTATGAGTATGAGACAATTGATCTGATGGCTGAAAGTATAGGAAGTTTTTTAACTCTTAAACAGGCAGAGGATGAGCGTCTGCTGGCTTTAAAACAACTCAAAGAAAGTGAAATCCGAAACAGGACTATTATTGACACTGCCGTTGATGTAATTATCACAATTGATTCAAACGGCTATATCGAATCAGTAAATAAAGCATTCGAGGAAGTTTTTCAGTATAAACCCGGAGAAGTAACCGGGAAAAATGTCAGCCTGCTAATGCCAGATCCATATCGGGATATACATGATCGATACATTAGAAATTATTTTCTATCAGGTATCCCAAAGATTATCGGATCAGGAAGGGAAATTGTTGCACAAAAAAAAGATGGAACAATTTTCCCTATTGAACTATCCATAAGTGAAATGAGGTTTGGTGATGAGTCAAAATTTACTGGAATAATAAGGGATATAACCGAAAGAAAAAATGCCGTAGACAGGATCGAAAAACAGAACGAGGAACTCAACAGGAAAAACGAAGAACTCAGGTCGCTGGATCAAATGAAGGATAATTTCATTTCTACTGTGTCTCATGAATTAAGAACTCCATTAACGTCGATCAAGGGTTCGATAGGGCTATTATTGAACGAGTCAGTGGGAAAGATCGATGTTGAAGGAAAAGAGTTTTTGGATATTTGTTACCGAAATACCGACAGGCTGATTCGGCTCATAAACGATCTGCTCGATCTATCAAAACTTGAAAGTATGGATATCAAATTGAAAATGACCGAGTTTGATCTCAAGGATCTTATAAATGATGTCATTAATGAACTAGAACCATTTGCCGGGAAACATAATGCGGAATTAAACTCCGAAATTATAAAACGTACTCTTCTAAATGCAGACAGAGACAGAATCAATCAGGTTCTGATTAATCTTTTTTCCAACGGCATAAAATTCTCGGAAGGTGGAAAAGTTTCTGTTTCTTCAAAGAGCTCTGAAAACAGATTGTTTATTATTGTTTCCGACACCGGAAAGCCGATTCCTGTTAACATGAAAGATAAAATCTTCGAGAAATTTGTCCAGGTTGATAATAGCCTGACCCGCAAAGTCGGAGGAACCGGGCTGGGACTTTCAATCAGCCGAAAAATAGTTGAACAGCATGGTGGTGAACTCTGGCTGGAAACCGATAATTCAGGGAATAATTTTATCTTTACACTGCCTGTCTAATTTATGATCTTTAATAACATTTTCTTACATTACAGATACTCAATCAG
>JANQEH010000152.1 GCA_028278455.1 bacterium | reverse complement strand
AATATCTTCAATATTCTTACCTTCACTGATTGCCTCCAAAACTTCGGGAACCGCCTCCTTCAATATTGTTCTATGGCTGACTTCTTCCAACAGAAGGTTTAGGATACTCTGGTCGAAATCTACTCCTGTCTTTCGTCTTGCTGCGACAACATTGCATCCAATGATAGTGTATACAATCGACGGCTTCAGTTTCAATACTTCAATTCCGTATATTAGAGACTCGATATACTCTTCGATCTTCCAGAGATCATGGTCCGGGATATTGTGTTTTGCAGAAAGCCTCCTTATCCTTTCATCGAGTATCTCGGGGACAGTGCCTCTCACCTGTTCTATATATTCTTCTGTCATTATAACCGGGGGAATATCCGTTTCCGGGTACATTCGTGCCTCACCCGGCAAAGGCCTCATAAACTGCGTATTTCCGTCGATCAATGCTCGTCTCGATTCTTTCGGAATCCCATCAAAACAGGCTATTGTCCTTCTATATAAGATATCCAGAGCCTTATCGATAATTCCCTTTTTAGAAGCAAAAAAAACATAGGCTTCGTTATCATTGAAATTCAGACGGTTCTTCAGCTGAATCTCCTCTGCTTCCGAAATACCGAATTTACAAATATCCTCATCAGAATGGATCAGACCTTTTATTCCAAGCGTCAACACCTGGTCTCTAAATTCGGTCCCAAGGCGTTTACCGGGACAAATTTCTCTGCCCAGAAATCCTTGAAAATCAGAGATCTTGAATGCCGTTACCGCACCATCTTTATCGATCACGTTTTTAATCACATTTGAGTCTGTCGTTCTGAAGACATCGGTCACATCAAAAGTATTGTTTTTAAGCTCCTTCAGGGTGCATTTTCCCCTGAGTCTGGTCAATTCCATACCGATATTATAGAGAGACACCTGTCTCTGTGCCTCATAGGCCATTATTGTAGGGATCATCCTGTGTTTCTGAACACCTTTGATCTCGATTCTTGTTCCATATTTAGTTGAAACATTGACATCCTGTCTTATTGTCCCGATACCTCTTCTGACGTTCAGTGAACGTATAATATGCCCCAGTTTATCTGCAACCTCTCCACCCTGTTTCGGCGATAAGAAATTCGGACCTGTAACTATCTCCAGAAGTGGTATCCCAAGCCTGTCAAGGCGGTATTTGACTTCTCTTTCATTCGTTTCAATAATTCTTGCTGCATCTTCTTCGAGACAGAAATACTGGAGTGTAACGTCACCTTCAGTTGTTGACACAACTCCATCAGTTGCGCACAGCATCGTCCTCTGAAAACCGGCTGTATTCGAACCGTCTATCACTGTCTTCCGCATTACCTGGATTTCATCGACAATCCGTGCATTCAGAACAAGGCCAACTTGCAGAACAACGTGCAATGCGTTACAGTTCACAGGATGCGGAGGCTCTTCATCCAGTTCTACAAGACATACTGAATCGAAATAACTCTGATAATAGAATGTTCTGTCCCTGTATACCTCATGAAGAGCAGCAGGATCATATTCACCCATCTCAGAAGCAACCGCATGTAGCTTTCTTTTTGTTGTCACAGGAGGATCTTCAATCCTGACCTTAGTCGGACATTCACAGAACAGTTTTCTTGTGTTTATTTGCTGATGGATCTCGATACCGCCGCGAAATCCTATTTCTTTCCAGTCAAGTTCTACCTTTTTATCCAATCTACACATCCTGCATATAAAAAACTTTTGAACTGGTTCTCTCGGAGATCTCCCCGGCAAAATCGGTTCTTGCCATTTCCCGGGCTTCCTTCGGATCGTCAGTCTGTCCGAGTATCCATTTCAGTTTCACAGTAGCGACTTCACTCAGCATATCCTCACCAGGGATAACTCCGATACTTTGGAGATACCTGCCGGTTGAATAAACATTCATATTAACACGTCCGAATAGTGAGGCTGTTGTCATTATCACTGTTCCGCCATCCTCGATGAAGTCAGCTATTGCATTGAGTATTTCGGCATGTATTTTCGTATATTCATCATTGTGGTTCGCCGGGATATGACCAAGTCCCGTACCCTCAAACACAATCCCCCTGTATTTTTTCTCATGTAGAAATTTTATCATCTCCGGATGAAATCCAGGATAGGTTTTGAGCAGAGCAACCTTCTTTTCGAAATTGAAATAAAATTTCGGTTCCCTTGTTTCATCTCTTCTTTTATAGTCATCTCTAAGAAAGTTAACCTTCCCATCCTGCCATACCCTTGCGAATGGAATCTGGTTTACGCTTCTGAATGAATCTCTTCGAGAAGAATGCATTTTCTTTACCTTGGTACCTTCATGTATAAAGCATGCTTCATCCGCCATTGATTCATGCATACACAAACCTACGCCGGCAAAATCTGAATAGGTGGCAAAATTCGCTGCACACATAAGGTTCATTTTTGCATCACTCGATCCCCGGTCGCTTGACCGCTGAGATCCCACAAAAATTGCAGGGACAGGCAGATTCTGCACAACAAAGGAGAGCGCGGCAGATGAAATATGCATAGTATCGGTACCGTGGGTGATCACGACTCCTTTAGTGCCGTTCTCTAGTTCATCCTTGATACCCTTTCCAAGATTGACCACGTGCTCATATTCAATATCTTCCGAAAACATATTGGATACAAGATGTGCCCTGAAGTTTCCTACAGATTCGAGTTCCGGAAATAGTTCAAGAATCTCTTCCGGAGTAAAAGCCGGCACAACTCCGCCGGTTTTGTAATCCACTCGCGATGCAATAGTGCCGCCTGTATGAAGAATTGAGAAAGTTGGTTTGTTTTTGTCGAAGGCTGCCTGCTTTTTCTTATAACTGCCTACATCTTTCCTGGTCTGAAGATTTTCGATGGTTTCCGTACCGTCTATCCTGATCCCGACATTATATCCATTGACAAGCTTCATGACAATGTGAAATTCATCGCCCAGCTCAGTCCTCGGCATTATCACACCTTCATAAGCTCCCTTGTTTGATTTTAAAATGATATTCGAACCGACATCAACATTATATTTGTCAAGAAGTACCTTTGAAACACCTCGGTAAGGCAAGTCATTACCTCCAATCCGGTCGTAAAGCAGTTTTCATCATCAGTTAAAGAAATTCCCAAAATCTAATTCCATGAAATATACGGAAAAGTCATTAATTGTGCAATTAAAATAAGGCTTTTTGAGGTTAAAATATGCAAATGACTACTTTTTTTCCTGTCATTTGCAATATAATGCTATGCACCTGCAAACGTTTTCCCAGATCCGAACATAATCATATCGCTATAAGAACAGCCGACAAGATCACTATTATTAATTCCGGACTTTTTCATGTATAATTCACATTGCTTACTTAGATTTCCCAATCCTGTATATCCCGCCCTTTCGATAGCTTCGATCTCGATAAAACTGCCGAGTTGCTTTACTGAGTCTATGTGGATTTTAATGTTGTCTATAAAGTAGATCTCTCTTTTCTTCTCGACAACAGTCAGAATCCCATTAGCTGTAGTGAGAATTCTCTTTAGTCCGGTACCTTTTTCAACCGGAATCAGTATCACTTCCGATCTTTTTGGTTCGCAAATATTTTCCCTGTCACAAAAAATCAGATTGTTCTCGATATTTCCTTCCCTCAATTTCAGCCTCCCTTTCTTGACCTTAAAATATGTGTCAGTTTGATAATCAACTCCTTCAAAATCAGAATTCTCATTCTTCAGAGTTTCTCGAATCGGTTCAAGATTATCACACTTTGCTTTTATCTCAATAATTTTCAACTCATTAAACACCATTTTATAATCACTCAATAATAATTATAATACACACCACTCAGAATTTAAAAAGGTATGATTTTCCTTCTCTGTCCTATCCTGCTGTGCAAAGATTATCTCTTATTCAATCCTACAACTTATTCTCAGTCAGAACACCTGTATATGAATTCATAAAAGCTACCTGAAAGAAGCTTTTGAGATCAGGATCGTCTTCTAAGCATTTTTGTATTGTCCTCACCTCCATTCAGGATATATAAAAGCGGTTGAGGCCTGTCAATTCCCTCCCGGTATCCAGGCATTTCTTCCCATGGGGTTACAGAAAGGACATTCGCCATATCCATCCAGTATTGGAGTTTCGCGGCCAGGATGTTCCATGTCATGTGAAAATGATTTGCAGGAGCATACTGCTTATATTCTCCCATTGAAGCATTAAGTGGTGTAACGAAAGTATGCGGCCATGTCGGTGTTGATGTATTGCAGACCGCTTGTGCCAGTTTTTGAGGCAGGTCTACTGTTATGGCTTCATCCCAGACAATCGAGAACATCCCGGAAAGTGAGCTGTATGCAAGTCTTGCAGCGATACCCTCAATACCTCCCGGTGAAATATATGTTACAGAATTTCCCATTCCCGGAAAATAATCCTCATCAGCCAGGGGGAATGAAATATTCTTCATGATCTGTTTTTCTGATGCTCCCGGTTTAGCTGCCCAGTTAAATGAAGCCGATCCGGAATTATCACCGTCAACAAGCCCCCTCTGCTCCCATATCGTATTGCCGTCACACTTGATTTCGAGCTTTTTCGCAAGCTGTTTGATCTCCCATGGTTCCCAAACTTTCCTGAAATCCATGAACAGAGGTGGATTGCCTCCGGATAAAACTGTCATAAAGAGCATTGTCAGAAGCCCCTGAACATCCGCCTCGGTTGCATACGGTATTACCGGTTTACTGCCGTTATGGTCAAATGTGGAATTGAACAGAGATTCCATAATATCTGCAACCGGCAGCGGATTACCTCTGAGGTCTGAACCCCACTCAAGCTGGCTCATGAATCCTCCGCCAACCGCATTGAGATCCTGCATCAGATCCCTTACAATAAGATACATTGCCAGGCTGCAGTCAAGTCTTTCGCTGTCGACATCATCCCTCAATTCTATCCTGTCCTTCGCGTGAGAATCCAGCCATTTTCTTAAATCCTTCTGTTCCTTTGTATTATAAGCTTTCTTCTGCAGCATATCCGACAATAGTTTCATATCCAGCCTGGTTATTTCTATCCCAAAAGAATTCCTCGTCTCCAGAACATGTGAAAGTGCTGTTTCCATACCCATGGAATCGTGCCCGAAAACCACAATTCTTTTTCCCTTAAGCCCCTGGTATGCTGCAGCGGCATAACACCAGTCAAGAAGTCTACCTCGAGTTTTATCGCTCATTTCAGGCTCAGGTCCTGTATCAGGCCAGTTCCCGACATTTATATGAATCAGCCTGCCGTATTGAGCCAGAGCACCTGAGACAGCATGAGTAAACACTACACCCGGTTTTGGTCCGCTGTTCCCGCAAGTCAGGTTCAAAGGTGTATCGTCAGGAAAATGGCTGAGGAAAGACATGACAGTCAATTGCGGAAATGCCCAGGTATCCGGTACACATACCAGAATACTGACCCCTTCTTTTTTGAACTGGTTAGCGACCTTATCTGCCTGCGTTTCTCCATCTACCAACACCTCTGAGTATACAACCGGAACAGATGTACCGCATGGGAGAACAACACTCCCATCCAAAATCTCTGCAGTCATTCTTGTGATATTTCCAGCCCGAATCCTCGAATCCTGATCAATCCGGGGATCGCATGATGCAAAGACGCCAATCTTTAAATTGTCTGTTGGGATATATTTTGCCGGGGAAAGTTTCTTTGCGGGCACCGGTGGCTCCTGTATTTAGTTTGTGAGAGGAGGATTAAAAGAAATAATATAAAATTTTTTATTTATATCCTAATTTTTTATTAGCTTAGAATATCTTATATTTAATTCTATTTTGCATTTGCTATTTTTTCAATTATCTTATTAGTCGAATATGATTAAGGTTATTCTATGCTGCACAGACTCGAGCAGATTCAAATAATCCCCATAAGTGTCAATGAAGCATGGAAATTCTTTTCAAATCCAGCTAATCTTTCTGATATGACACCGGAAAAGCTCAAATTCCGGATTATTTCCGAACTGCCTGATAAGATTTATCCCGGGATGATTATAGAGTACAAAATAAAACCAATGCTTAATGTTTCTGTTACATGGGTAACTGAAATAATCCAGGTTAAGGAATTGGAATATTTTATTGATATTCAGCAATTCGGTCCTTATAAATTCTGGCATCATCAGCATATTTTCAGAGAAGCTGATAATGGCACGGAAATGAAGGATGTAGTCCATTACCTGCTCCCTTTCGGACCTATAGGCAGATTAGTAAACTCTTTTATTATAAAAAAACAACTGAAAACGATCTTCAGCTACAGAAAAGAATACCTGGAAAAAAAATACGGCTGTGTGTAACAATTTAATGTAGAAATTGCGTTGGAGAAACTATGACCGAATATTTATATCACACTGATAGTTATATAAAAGAGTTTGAAGCTGAAATAATAAAAATACATGTAGAGGAAAATGCGCTCATCTTTAATAGGACTGCCTTTTACCCCGGTGGCGGGGGACAGCCATGCGACCACGGAGAGATATTAATCGACGAGCAGCGGTATGAAATCAGAAAAGTAAAAACGCTTAAAGGTGAAATTCTTCACTTTGTTAATGGTTACGTTCCCGATACATCCAGAGATCAGAAAATAAAGGGTGTAATCGATTGGGAAAGACGTTACCAGCTAATGAGGACACACAGTGCTTTCCATGTTCTCTGCGGTGTGATATGGCACGATTACGGCGCTTCTGTAACTGGAGGCAACATGGAGCCGCTTAAAGGAAGAATGGATTTCGAGTTCGAGACGATGCGCAGTGAGCTGGTACGTGATATCGAAGATAAGGTAAACAGAGAGATACAAAAAGATCATGAAATAAGGGCAAATATTCTTCAACGGGAAAAAGCTTTTAAAATCCCGGACTTGATACGCACTAAGATCAACCTGCTACCCCCCCAGATATCCGAAGTACGCACAATTGAGATTGTCGGACTGGACCTGCAGGCGGACGGGGGTACCCATGTCAGAAAAACTTCTGAGATCGGCAGTATCCGCATAACTGACTATCACAGTAAGGGCAAGATAAATAAACGGATATTCATGGAGATCCTTGATTAAGTATCATTATCTGCCGATTGTGTTTCAATTGGAAACCAATATAGAAATATCCTTTTCTGCTTGGATATTAAAAGAAATTCCAATACTTTGGGAAATCATGTCTTTGAATGCCTCAGGATTATTATCAGGTAGTAATTCATTCATTAATTAGTACTACATAAATTCAGTAGGTAGGGCCGCAAGGCAATTTTATAATACAATTTGCTCAATATTAATCCGGATCACTAAATATTCCAAAATTCTGTTAAAGGGAGAATTATCATGAGATCAAGACTGATTCCAATGATACTGCTTTCACTTTTTATTGTAATTTCCAACGCTTTTGCCCAGATCGATAAGAATATTACTTATCAGGGGATACTTAAAAATGCTGACGCAACCATAGTCACTGACGGTGATTATCAACTTACCTTTAAGCTGTATGATGTTGAATCAGGCGGAACAGCGCTCTGGACAGAGACTCAAACTGTGAGTGTTTCTAACGGTCTCTTTTCAGCATATCTTGGCACGGAAACAGCTATAACTTTAGATTTTAACTCACAGTACTGGCTGGGAATTACCGTTGCATCCGGCTCCGAAATGACACCCCGAACAAAGATTGTTACCTCTCCATACAGCATTTTCGCCAGTTCGATAGCAGATAACTCCGTAACCACGGGAAAGATCTCTGATAATTCAGTGACCCTTGCAAAGATCAGCCCAGACGGTGCTTCATCAGGTCAGACTATTATGTATGACGGTACGAATATTGTCTGGGGTACAGCTTCAGGAAGCGGATTCTCACTCCCATATACAGGAACAACCGATAATGAAGACCAGGGATTCATGTTGACGAACACCGGTACAGGTAAAGCAATTGTAGGGAAAAATACAGGGACAGGACCTGCCGGTTTTTTTGAGATAGACAATAGTGAGAATACAAATCCTGCATTGACTGTCACAACTAATGGTACTGGAGATGCAGGATTGTTTATCGGAAAACTGACATCTACAGACACAGTATCTATAACTGGCGGCGGAATAAAATTCCCTGACGGTACAGTACAGAATACGGCAGCAACAGGAGCGACACTTACCCTTCCCTTCAGCGGTTCAGCAGATGAGGCAACAAATGCACTGATCGTAACAAATACTGGCTCAGGTAAGGCAGTAACGGGGCAGAACACGGGTACCGGGCATGCTGGATATTTCAATATAAATAACAGCAGTAATACAAGTGATGCATTAGTCGGATTAACAAATGGATCCGGTAATGCCGGGTATTTTCTTATTGATAACGGGATAAACTCAGGATCAGCAATATCAGCAATTACAGCTGGCCGTGGATACGGTATAAAATCGGAGCACATAGGGGAAAAAGGAAGTGCCGGATTGTTCCGGATCACAAATGGCTCGAACGATAGTGTTGCAGTTAAAGCTATAAATAATGGTACAGGAAGTGCAGGATTTTTTCAGATAAATAATACACTAAATGGTGAACCTGCCCTTTATGCAGTGTCTAACGGATTGGGTGTCGCCGCATTGATCGATGGTAAACTGACGGCAACAGATACAGTTACATCCAGTTCAGGTGGTTTCAAGTTTCCGGATGGTTCGGTTCAGACTTCAGCTGCCGGTTCGGGAGGAATGACTCTACCATACGTTGCTTCGCAGTCCAGTGACGCTACATTACTATCCATTACTAACACCGGCACAGGCTGGCCTGCTTTTTTCGAGATAACAGACGCTGCTAATACAAACGATGGTCTTACTGTAAGGACTGCGGGAGACGGCAACGCTATACGGGCGAAATCAACAGGATTAGGATGGGCGGGCTACTTCATTAAAGACAGGGATACATATCATGGGGGTGGTGTATATATTGAATCACTATGTGATGCAGAGGGATTGTATGTAAAAAATACAAGTGATGGCCATGCAGCTAAGTTTGAAACGACGGGTAATCTTGCTCTGAACTATGCTACAGTGGATATCCAGGCTGAGTCTGGAGGCCCGGGTCTATTGGTAACTAAGAGTGGATTTGGAACAGCGATGCGTGTTTCACAATTCACATCAAGTTACAGTGAATATCCCGCTGTAAGTATCTGGCCCGGATCAGGAAAGGGTTTAGAAATCTACCAGAATAACACAACAAACGATAGCACTCAAATATTAGTCCATAATTTGGGTACAGGAGATGGAGGAACATTCTTCCTGGAAAATACATCAAACTCGCGAAATGCTGTCAGGGCAATAACTATGGGCAGCGGCTCGGGACTATTAGCAGAATCTAATGGTACTGGAGATGGATTAATAAGTTATGCCAAAGCTGCCACAGGTCGTGCCGGTTTATTTCAGAATCAACATACTACCAGTTCAGATCCTGTTCTTGAAACAGAACAGAAAGGTTCAAGTAATGCAGCTTATTTCAAGGTAACAAATTCAGCAAATACGGATACTGCTGTGGTAATATCTCATAGCGGTACAGCAGGCACCGGCTTAAGAGTAAGCACAAATTATGGAGATGCATGTTACTTCTATAACGGCCAATACGGAAATGGAGCTCGTTTTGCTACAGCTATATGGGCAGCATGGTTCGATGGGAACGTTAATATATCGGGGACTTTATCGAAGACCGCCGGCAGTTTCATGATAGATCATCCGCTTGATCCGGAGAATAAAGTGCTGAGACACAGCTTTGTAGAAAGCCCGGAGATGATGAATATCTATAAAGGAAGGACAAGGCTCGAAAACGGAGAGATCACAATAGACCTGCCGGACTACTTTGATGCCCTGAATCACCCGGATACGCGTGAGGTAACATTGACTTGCGTTAACGGCTGGTCGCCCCTTTTCCTGGATGGAAAGATCGAGAATAACAAGTTCACAGTAAAAACAACTGATATCGGCGACGGTTCACAGGAATTCAGCTGGGTAATATACGGAGTAAGAAATGATGATTATGCCCGTGAAAATCCGATAATTGTGGAAGAAGAAAAGGATAAAAACAACAAAAATAATAATGGTTTAATACTATCTAAGAAGAATTAATAGATTCCAGTTGTTGAAAGATAATAAAATCATTCAACCTAAAGATTCAGGTGAAAAAATGAAGATCAGTGAAAGAATATCAGCGATCATAACAATAATAATATTAACTGCTGTTTCCGGAATATCGTTTGCGCAGGATGAAGTTATTCACCAGCATGTCATGTCATCAGGAGGCGGTGTATCTGCATCGTCCAACTACCAGGTAACCCAGGTATTAGGTCAGCCTCTGGTAAATCCGGCTGTAAGTAACCAGAATATAATCTATTCAGGTTTTCTTTCACAGATACACCAGACAAGTGAGAATCAATCTCCGATGATTTTGAATTACGCCCCGGATTCGGACCAGATTGTGGCAAGCGGGGATTCGCTCGAGTTCGGTATCGAAGTGAACGATGTAGACAGCAGTCCATTATATGTTACCTGGTATTTGGATGAAACCGTACTTAGAGCTGACACTACCACGGAATCTATTTCAGCAATCTGGGTAACATTTACAAGCTCTACCGGGATTGACCAGGTTGTTAGAGCGATTGTATCTGATGGTTTTCTTGCCCAGGAACATAGCTGGACTGTAAGCATAATAGTTACAGGAATTGAGGAGGAACCTGAAAAGTTAGTGCCGGATGAATATATCCTGAAGCAGAATTATCCTAATCCGTTCAATCCCAGGACAACAATCAGGTTCGATCTGCCGTCAAACAGTCAAGTCAATCTTGTGGTTTACAACGTAAACGGTGAGGTTGTCAGGACTCTAGTGAAAACAAATTTCGGTTTCGGAACCCACCGGATCGTCTGGGATGGAAAGGATGACCTGGGAAGGCAAGTCAGTTCGGGAATATACTTCTACAGGCTAACCGCAGGCAGGTTCACCTCTGTTAAAAAAATGCTGTTGATAAAATAGCCGGAGCCAAACTCCGAGTTGTTTTCCTGATAAATAATAGCTTTTAGTATTTTATTTTAAATAATACACCCCATGACACCATTACAAGGAGGATTTCAAAATTCGCAGATCATAAAGGTCAAAATTGATCCCAAAATGGATATAACTATAGAAAGCTTGATTGTCAAGATAATATATTACGAGAATGTAGATTGTTTTCAGTTGACAAATAGAAATAAAATGCTTTAATTATGATTATAGGATTGTAAACTCTAATATATAGAAGGTTATAAGATGCCCGGACCGGTAACAGGGATAAAACCAGCCTCCACACCATCGATCCAGACGTCAGCTGCCCCTGCTCAGAATAAAGGGCCGGCGAATCAGCCTCCTGCTGCACCTAAAAATACTCCGGCAACAGGCAAGGGCAGTAAAATAAACGTCCTGGCCTGATCAGTTACTTTTTGACTTATCCAGATCGGGGCGCAGGTTCCATTCGAGAAAAGCCCACTGCCTTATCCAGGAATCCTTCAGTTGTGGAGAATCTCCCCTTAATGTAAATGTATGGCCATTTGGTGGATCCACGTAAGTTTTAGTCTCAGCAAGTTCAGGTTTTTTAACTTCAAGGGCATGTATAAGCATTTCGCATTCAACAAAATTCACGTCTTCATCATTAGTTGCTACATGTACAAGAAGAGGCACCTTCAGTTTATCAACATGATATACCGGTGAACGTTCGATGTATATATCCCTTTTTTCAAATGGAAGGCCCTGTATCCTTTTTTGCGTAGCAAAATACCTCTGGTATCTCGGTCCTTTATATGAAAGTCTGAATATCAGGTTGCTTACAGGAACTAATGCAACTCCGCACTTAAAAGGATTATCCTGCCTGAACACACTATGAAGAGCAATGAAACCTCCATGGCTCAGTCCCCAGATACCGATCCTTTCCGGATCAACGTGAGGCATGTTTTCTATCATATAATCAACAGCAGTCAGACAGTCGTCAATTTCATATCCGCCGTAATCGATGGCGAAATAATGGTCCGGCCCATATCCCGTGCTACCCCTGTACTCGGGAGCTATAACCACGTAACCGCGCTTCACGGCCTCAGGGATGAACCTGAAGTACATCTCTGTCAGATTGTTATGCACCCCCCCATGTACCCAAACAAGGGCTGCATGGCCCATATGGCCTCTTTTTTCTAAAGGCTGAAATATATAAACCGGAATATCCATATCACCTATCCGGCTTTGAATCCTGATCTTTTGCGCATCGACTAATCCTTCACACTGAGAGAATATAGCACTGTCTGTTTTTGCTTTATTACTGATATCTCTTTCAAAGTCCCTTTCAGGATGGTCTGCCGGATCAGTACTTACATATAGAGCCTCCATCCTTTTCTGTATTGCTTCTTCCTGAGAATATGCCGGAAAGGTGGATAAAAGTATAAGAAATAATACGAGTATTTTGATCCTCGAATCTATCAGAACAGCCTGAAAACGTTGCATATTGCACTCCGGTGGATTCTGAAAAATTTTAATGCTAATTTTTATCTTATTTTAATACAATTAATGAAAAAAGCAATTGATTATTTTATAAAAATTCTTAACTTAAGGTTTTAATTATTCAGAGGGAGAAATTTTGTGTTCAAAAATATGAAAATAGAATGAATTGACATGAAAAACCAATAGAGACCGGGATCTGACATGGAAATTAAATGGTCTGACGATTTCAGGACCGGAATTCATATACTGGATTCACAAACAAAGAATTTTATAACAAGACTTGACAAACTCACCACCGCCGTTAATAATGGTCGGGGTAAAATTGAAGTTGATCACCTAATCGAGTTTCTCGAAGAATACACGGACTCACATTTCAAATTTGAAGAAAAGCTAATGGGTAAACTGAAGTACCCTGAAGGTTTATTCCATGCACAGCAACATCAAGAGTTCAAGTCGACATTCAACAAACTAAAAAGAGAATTTTCGAACGGATCATTCAATACTGATTCGATAAAATACTTCCAATACGAGGTCTGGACTTTTTTCAAGGAGCACATCTCTGTAATTGATGCTCAGATGGCAAGATTTCTTAGAGGTAAATTAGCCGATTAGGATTGTTTTCAGAATTATTTATCCGGGAGCGTTGATCAAACCTCCGGATCATTCCTTTGAAGAACTGCAGGAGAGTTTCTCACCATACATCGATCTGTATTCTATTCTGAAAATGAGTTTTTCCGGCACTTCATTAAGCAGGTTCCTGAACCTTGTTTCTTCGCTGTTCAACTTAAACAGGATTAAATCCCTTTTCTCACCGGCAAGAATAGATGCCCCCTGATCTGTTGGCCCATAGGAGAATGTAAGGTCATTGATATCAAGCAGCTCAGGGATTTCATTAATCCTCAGATCCTGACCTTTAATCCCTTCGATAATGATATTCCGTTTTGTAATCATAGCCGGACCCAGTCCGGTGTTAATCAGCGAGTATCCAAATCCTTCATTTGAGGCTGTAAAGTGTATTTCAAGGTTTGGTCTGACAGATAATCTATTGTGTTTTCTGGTTTCCAGGCCCTGCCATACAGATATGAAGATTGAGGCAATAGCAATTATAATAGCGGATATTGATATAATTGCTTCAGATGAAAATCTTTTTGGAGTTTCTTTCATATATAGCTCTTTTTGTGTTTATCATTAGAACAGTTACCAGACAATATTTTTGAAGATGTTAATATAATTCTTTAAAAAATATTTCACCCATTCTTCATCTATTTCGCTTCCGAATTTTTTTCCAACGCATAATTCACTAAAACTCTTGTTATTCAAAATATCGATAACAACTATCCCCCATAACTTTTTCTCCTTAAATAGACAAAAACCCAAGAAATGATTAGAATGTCGACCCTCACCAATTTCAAATAATTCAGTAAGGTTTGTATTTGTTTTTTCCATGAAGTTAATGATTTCATCGAAATCTTTTTCTTCCAGAGAAAGATCAGGATTATTAATTAGACTATTTTTCATTTTTCTCAGCAAGAAAATATCATTAAAAGTTGACTTATCAAGAAAAAGGTTTCCTTTGTTATCGTTTCTATATTCTGTATATTTTGTGGAAATCTTTTTTTGTAGTTCATCTTTACTCAGGGAGTCGTTTAATGTCCCATGTATTTGACCTTTATGCTCGATCAGATTGGATTGAATAATTTCGTTAATATTACAATTATTAAGCGCTTCATAAAAGTTTTCACCATCCTTATGATATTCATTTGAATAATAAATCGCCCCGGCGAATCCCTGAGCAATATTTTTTTTATAATTCACCTTGAAATATGTAGGAGTTGAATAAAACCTGGGTTTTAATTCTTTATTGCCACTATATTCAAATCCATAACGACTATAACAGAATAAGTATTTATTATTAAAGCTAAATATATCATTAGTACTCAATTTTCTTTTTTTCCCGAATTTTATGAATGTTTTAATCAGAAAGAAGATTCTTACAAATATATTTGAAACATATCTGTAACACGTTATTCTATATGTATTGGTCGTTTGAAGGGAAGGTATATCATTGGATTCATATACTGATTTTAATAATGCTTTTATTAAGACTTTTGGTTTCCAATAGAAATGAACAATAAAAAAAGGTATATATCCACAGAAAATCACACAAAAGTTTATAATTGTTTCTAGAATCCAGACATCAAAATGAAGTCCAAAAAAATCTACTATTTTCTCTCCGGGAATTGGTGCTAGAATGAACAACATCAATCCCACTATGACAAAAATCCTCTCTACTACTTTTATTTTGGTGATTTCACCCATTTGCTTTCATGTATTTAAAGAACTTTGGATGATAATACTCTGCCCAAATAGAAAATTGTTCTTTTAAGATGCAAGTAATGCTATTAATCTCTTCAATTGCATGATCATATTCCTTAAGATGTACCAGTCTATATGCATAACACGATCTTACAAGATTTGACATATAATCAGATTGTCCGTTCAAAAATGACTTTAGGTTCATATAAAATTGATCATTAATAATCCTTGAATCGCTTATACCAATCTCTTTAATAATACTTGACACTTCTGAAATTTGCTTTTTAGCTGATTTGTAATTATTTGGTAAGCCAATATTGAATTCTTTTTCCAACTCAGAATTGCAAAGTGAAATTTTCTTCGATAATTCAAAATCCTTTTCATATAATCTGATAACATCACAAATATGATTATATTGCCCCAATTCCAAACCCAGAATATTTGCCGCAAATTGGAATATACTTAAAAGTAAATGTATATCGTATGGAAATCCTAGCCAAATATCTTGTGCTCTCATAAATGTATTCATAAAAAGCTTATTATCTCTAA
This sequence comes from bacterium, assembly GCA_028278455.1. Classification (GTDB taxonomy): domain Bacteria; phylum SM23-31; class SM23-31; order SM23-31; family SM23-31; genus JANQEH01. The sequence continues at coordinate 11,753 of JANQEH010000152.1, read as the reverse complement.
TTTTGAATTTAATTAATGTAATGCACGGAATAAACTTGGGTTCAGGGTAAATATTGAGGTCATATTGAGGATTGAAGATAGATATAGTTGCGTGCTGATTATATGGTCTCAATTTCAGTTTATCTATTACTAATTCTAGCTGATCAATACTATTATTCCAATAAAATATCCTATTGCCGTAGCTGCTTAAAAGCCTATTGTCAGTAAAGTATTTTTTGTACTCTAGGTTATATGATATTAACCAATCATCTGTTTCGCCATTTAAATTCCATAACGTTTCGGCAGCTAAAAATGCAGGATTGTAAGGTCTGTTTTTAATTAACAATACATTTTTTTGGGGATTGTTGACAGTAATTGTAGCGGGATAAATTTCTTTAATTAAACAACCATCTTCTTTAACAATCAGATTTCCATTTCTATGAATTTCATTAATGATATCTAAATAAATATCATTAATCGATTCACCTTCAAATTTACGCATAACATGACTCTTTACGAATTAAAAATTGATTATTCGGTACTAAAGACTTTTACTCTAATTTCTGATATATGAAGACAGATTACGGTAATGATTCTCTTATAATTCTTTAATATCAACAATTAAAGAATATGTTAGGTAAATTATGGACATCACAAGCACTATTCCGTTGTCAATTAATTAGAATCAATGCTATCAGATAACTTGTGCTAAAAGTAATTAATGGTAGAGTTTAAATTAATAGTGTCCCAACACTCATCGTAGCGCATAGGGGAATCGAACCCCTGCTACCGGCGTGAGAGGCCGGCGTCCTAACCGCTAGACGAATGCGCCAAAAGAAATAGCTGGGGAGCAGGGATTCGAACCCCGATTCTACGGTCCAGAGCCGCATGTCCTGCCGTTGGACGACTCCCCAGAAACGAAAATTAAGACTTACAATTTATTATTTCTTAACAAAAAAAGCAAGTATTTTAACTTTTGTGCAACCCGGAAAGTGGATAAAACTGAAGACTATACACTTCATGTTCGAGATCAATAATTTCAAACAGACTGAAACATTTGAATGCTACATTGCCAGTTCTTTAAGTTTCGCAACGAGTTCGTTATGCTCATCCTTTAATGATGAAAGACGCATTCTCTCGAGCGGTGAAAGCCTTCCTGCTTTATCATCTGCATCAAGACGGGTTATCTCTTCCTTGCATGCTTCGATCTTCTTTTTTAACGCACTTATTTTCGTGCTCAATAAATCGGCCATATTTTCCTCGCAGATAATAGGTTCTTGTTGCTTGATTGGAAATACATTTTAAATAAAAATTAATTGATTGTCAAGATATTTTTATGTATTATTATTTTGGTTATATCTTGTTATTTCTTAATTTACGCATAGTTTGTCAACCGGGAACGAATTCGCCATGAAGATTATTGATCTGAGAAGTGATACTATTACAAGACCATCTGCAGGTATGAGAAAAGCGATTGCAGGAGCTGAAGTTGGGGATGATGTTTTTGAGGAGGACCCTACGGTAAACAGACTGCAGGATATATCAGCAGAAATATTCGACAAAGAAGCTGCATTGTACGTTGCCAGCGGTACGATGGCAAATGAGATCGCTGTAAATATACATACAAAACCTGGTGATGAGGTAATTCTTGACAGGTATTGCCACATCATGAATTATGAGAATGGCGCAGCCGGTTTTCTCTCAGGTGTGAACCTTTATCCTATTGATGGAATAAACGGAATAATTACTGCCGGCCAGGTTGAAAAAGCCGTAAGGCACTATCCCCTTGCCAGTCCGGAAAGCGCCCTTGTATCGATTGAAAATACCCATAACTACGGAGGCGGTACTATTTATCCTATAAAAGAGATCAGGAAAATCTCTAAAATTGCACTGGATAATTCGATGAAACGCCATCTCGACGGGGCAAGGATATTTAATGCAGTTACCGCAACAGGGATTAAACCCGATGAATATTCTCGAAACTTCGATTCTGTTTCATTCTGCCTTTCCAAGGGACTTGGTGCACCAGTAGGTTCTGTGCTGCTCGGAACAAAAGACTTCATTAGGGAAGCCCGCAGAATAAGGAGGATATTTGGTGGTGGCATGCGGCAGAGCGGGATTATTGCGGCCGCCGGTATCTATGCACTCGAAAACAACGTCGAAAGACTAATTGAGGACCATGAAAATGCCAGAACTCTGGCAGAAGCACTTAACACGTCAAAAACCTTCCATGTCGAACTGAGACTACAGCAGACAAACATTGTTATTGCCGAAATAAAAAATCCAGAAAATTCGGCTGAGATAATATCGGAAAAACTCCATAGTATTGGCGTTCCGGCATTTCCTTTCGGAGATAACAGAGTCAGATTTGTACTGCATCTCGATGTTTCGAAAGCAGATATAAAAGAAGCATGCAAAAGGATAACTACAAATTTCGATTAACCGGGATAGCTTATACAACTCCTTAAAAAAGATCGTTCGGGAACAATGTACTTGCTTTTAACCACTAATTTTATTAATATTGAATTTTGGAAAATTGTGCTAACATTTAAAGTATAGGGACCTATGGCAGAAGGTGGACTAAACATTGCGAAAATAAAGGCTTATGATGATCTTAAGCGGATGATAAGATTCCTCCAGGAAGAGCAGGAATCGATTGAAGGCGCCGGGAAAAAACGGGAATTCTTCAGGAAAAATATTGAGACTATATACGAGTCCAATTTTCAAAAAAAGATCCCTATTGAAGAGTTCGAATCGATGATCTTTGATATTTGTATTGCTAAATCACTTATCATGGGCGATACAAATGAAGATAAACTGCGCAAGAAAGTGCATGATTCTTTACTACATTATAATATCCGAAGTAAAACGCTTATAGCCGACAAACTGTCGATGGCCGTGGCAGATGACCCGAGAAAAAAAGGGCAAGTTAAGGTTGTTGTCGAGAATTCTTATCGTGATATCGTTTCACCTATCATCGCCGATATAGTAAGAAAACTTATTCCTAAAAAAGACGTAGACAGCCGCGAGATCATATCGATCGTTAAAGAGGAGGGTTATGAAGTAGATACGGTTACTATTTCGAAAATCTTCTCAAAGGAACTGAAAGCTTATCAGGACCAGTTCAAGGACAAGGCACGTCGTGACCTGGATATGAAAAGACGGTTTGGTAGAGGAGAGGATATCAAGCGCGACAGCAGAGCACCCGGAGCAAAAACACCTGTTGAGAAGATGAATCTTATAGTCAGCCGGGAAAAGAAGAAAAAAGAAGAATTTATTGATTCACTATCTGATATACAATTCAAACTTGGTGAAACATTCCTCGATGATAACACAAGGGTATTTGTACATACTTCCGACTTCAAACAAAAAAAGATTATCATTATCTCCTATGCTGTTGAAGGCGATATAGACAATGTATCACTTTTGTTTGAAAATGCGCAAGGCAAACAGGGTGATGAGTTCTTTTTTGATCTAAGCGAACTCCAGGGGATTGATGAAAAAGTGATTAATACTTTCATTAAGAGCAAGCTTGGAGTTTTCGGTAAGGTGCTCGGAGTTCCCAGGGTATTGGAGGCTATCTGGTTCCTTACTACGGTTCTCAGTACAGAAAGGAAACTACCGCTAAAGACAGTTGAATTTATTGACAATGTCTTTTTAAGCTATCTGCAGGATATTGAAACGAATATTTATAAGACGGCTGTTCAGCAGGCAATTCAGAAGTAAAAGTATTTCTGTGTCAGGATCTCTTAATATTGATCCTTCCCTTCCTTGTATATAGTTTAACGTTTATACCACCACTATTAATCCACCCAAAAACTGTTTCCTTCGAATATTTTCCCCGTTTTTGTATATCGAAGGCACTCTTAATATCTCCCTCAACTGCTTTAGCCTGCAAAGTAATATCGGACTGATCAGGTATATATAGATCTATATCTGAGTTTGATGTAGAAAGTTCTATATCATCCATATTTAATGAAAGTAATTTCGCCTTAATCTCCGACTCAGTTGTATAAGCCTTTATAGATCCGTTTATATTGTCCAGATCAATTTTCTTCTCGGTAGTAGATGCCCTGATCTGGCCGGTAATCCCGTCTGCTTTAATTTCACCTTTGGTAGTTTCAAGATCCAGATCCGACCTTACAGGCACCCAGAGTTCGACATCTATGGAAACCCTGGTTTCAGGATCACCTTTCAGAAAATCAAAAAAACCTTCTTTTTTGTATGTGACCGGAAGCTGTGGAATATTTGAGATAATCTCGATAATATCCGGCTCAGCTTTGAATTCGAGATCTATCCGATCAAGGAATTCATTAGCTTCCCTGTTGTTTCTTGCATCCACCTTTATAACTGCCGTAATCCTTACTCTCGGCTGATCCCATGTATATACTGCCACATTGCCGTACTTACTCTTTAATTTCACTTTTATACCGTCAACAGCATTAAACACATTATTTATCTGTTTGGACGCCGTAGCGGCAAAAGCGCTTTCAAAACCTGAAATAGCAAAGAGAAATATTGTTATCAGCAGTGTAATATAATATCTTCTAATATGCATTTTATCTTTTCTTAAAAACCACCTTTTCAAATTCATCCCAATAGAAAATATCACCTTCAACATCATCCGCTTTCTTTAAGACAAGAATCCCTTTATTCTGATAATTGACATCATTGGATTCGCGCATAAGTATTTCTGTTCCATTTTTCAGCTTAACAAGAGCAGAATTACGTGTACGTCGCTTGATTTCGATAATATTAGCGAACTCTATTTTTAATTTAAGGTCGCGATAATTTCCGTTAAGGTAATCAGATGAAAAGGATTCATCATAATCCCATTTGATAAATCCTGTAAATTCATCACCTCTGTCATCAGTCAGGGTTCCATATAGCGGTTCGGGCCTTTTGAAATCCGAATACTTCATACCACTGACCCTTTGTTCAAACTCGATCAGGTCAATATCACTATACTCGATCTCGACCACACCATATTTTCTGTCAGTAATAACAATACCCCGGTTCTCATCGTTTACATCGTTTGAGCCTGTAAGTTCGAATTTTCTTCCCGTCCATAGAGTTATCTCACTACCTCTTCTGCTGAACGGCTCTATACTCCTGATCTTTCCGAATGGGATTTTAATATCTCTCTTACGATCTTCACCGTCAAGTATATCAGTAGAAAGCGATTCGTCGTTATCATACAGCATAAAACCGGTAAAATCCAGCCCGGCCCTTGTAGAAACCTTTCCAAAAAGGGGATAAGCGTTCTCATCGGTAAACTCACTGTAATCGGCAGGCTCATCCATAAATTCGATCATCTCCATTTCCCGCCACTCGATTTTCATCTCTCCAAGGTCTTTGTCAAATAGAACTACTGAATCAGCCACATCTTCACCTGAAAGTTCATATTCCCTGCCATCTTTCAAATTCACGATCGCCTTGGAACCTTTTCGCTCAAGGGATACCATATAACCGAACATAAATGATATACTCACATTGCCGCTCCGGGAGATTTTTCTACCTTCGCGACGCATTTTTCTATATAGGTCCCTATGATAATCATAATGGTTATAGCTGGCATCGAAAGTATGAATCCATGCAGTTTCATGTTCTCCCCAGCTTATTCTGCCTTCATAAACATCACCATCCCTTAAGGTGATTTTTCCGTAGATTCTGCCGAGCTGATCCTGTGCATGTAATGGAGTTGAGATTAGAATTACTACAGCAGAAATTACCAAATATTTGCAGATTCTGAACATAATGATTAAGTCTCCTAAATTACTTATTTAGAAATAAAAAATACTTCCCCGCTTATTAATACGGAAATACGCTGAACTTGTTGCAAAAAGTAACTGTCTTAATAAAATAATAACAACAAATTACACAACAAATAAAAAAAATAAAAACCCGTTTAGACCGGGCTTTTATTAATAATTTATAGTCGTGTTATATATTTCTTAAATAAATCTACCTGATCAATCAATTGCGCTTTACTGAAATATAACCATCCTCGACATCGATCCTGATTTCAGATTCGCCGCCCCCAACGCGTTCGCGCACCCAGGACCTGCCATCCCTGCGCTCTACCTCAACATCGAAATCCGTTCTGATTCTTCCACCGTTTGATGACAGATCGAAATATGCTGAAATATCCCCGGGCAAGTATATCTCTACGTCTCCATCATCTGTCCTGATATCAACCTCGATCTTACCTACAGGAATAATATCACCTTTTATATCGCAATCGTCTACAATAGCGAAAAGTTTTGTTAACTTCAGATCGTTCATTTCAATCCTTCCGTCATCGTTTCTAATATCGACAGATGCAGCTTCACAATTATCGAAAGTTACTCTACCATCATCGCATTCGACAGTAAATACAGATTTTTCAGAGGCTTTCTTAACATTCTCGAAGAAAACATCACCATCATCGACGTTAATCTCCATGTCATCTGAGGTAATATTATTCAGCCATGTATCCCCGTCATCCATCTCAACGGATATTTCACCTGTAAGGTTCTTGAGATCGACATTCCCGTCATCATTCACCAGCTCTATATTATAGTTTTCCGGAACCTTGATCTCAAAATCCACTATAATATACCTGCTTCTCCCTGATCCGAAAACATCGATATTGAACCTGTTTCTTCCCTCAAATGTCCTGTTCCTAATATCGACATCATCTCCGCTGTGCCGGTAGGTAATCTCGATATCTTCCATAAGCTCTTCTTCACGGTCACGATTTCTATCACGGACTCGCTTTGTAACTATTACTTCTACCTCATTCTTATTCCAGGATTCGATCTCAACTTTTCCGTCCTGGTTGTACAAATAAAGCTTTCCTCCCGGCTTGACCTGGAAAGTTTTTTTCTCAATATCCTTTATTTCATGATCTACAGCAAAAAGGCAGACCGAAAAACACAAAATAGAAATAAAAAGGGCGGTCGTTATGGCTTTTTTCCGCATTATTCTGTCCTTTGTTTTATATTCTATTTATTATAGACGAATAATTTCTCAATAAGTTTATTATTATATTAATACACTATCACTTTACACTCACCCATTCCCATATTCATCTTGATTAACAGCTTAATTTCTGAATCTTCATAGTTTTCAGAAAAATAATATTTCCCTCTTTTCCGTAATTTTCTGTCAATATCAAGGACCGAAACCAGCGGCCATTTCGATACGTGGAGTTTTATACCTGCTTCACGCGGGAGGACAACTTCGGCTCCGCCGATATCCATATCGATCAGCAGATTATGATCACCAGGCTGGTACTCGCCAGTAAGATCTATTTTGATCTCTCCGATCCCACCGTCGATATAACCCTCTACAAAATTTGCATTTCCAAGCCTTTCAAGCTCCACATTTCCGATATTGACATCGATCTTCATATACTCCATTTTCTCCGGATTAGGATCATCGAACCTGATCATTGTCTCACCTGCCCATGAGTCAAGCACGAAATTCTTCAGCGGTATACCTCCGAGCTCCATAGTAACCTCACCTCCCTTGAACTGAACATCGAGGTTGGCCGGGCTTTTTCTCGGCAGCATCAGGTCAATAAAGGCTGTAGTGTTTTTGTCTATATCGTAATCATTCACTCCCTCCCAGAAACTTTCTTTCTTCAATGTAAGAAATAATTCATTATACTTGTCATCGAAGTAGTAATCGTAATCATATAGATCATAGTTATACTCTACAAATACAGATCCCTTATTATCCTCTCTGCCCTTCCTTACTTCAAGTTCACCGAAGTCTCCTTTTATGATCGCCTCGAATACTTCTTCACCGGATTTAACGGTGAATTCTTTCTCGTCCGAGGTCTTTTTCTGGGCATACAGGATACCTTCAGATGTCATCGAGAGTACTACTATCAGAAAAAAAATTATAATTCTTATATTCATAGCTTCTCCTGAAATAAATTATAAAGCAATATTACTTCAGGCCTTTCAGCCTGAAGTAATATTTTATGCAGTCCCTTAAACAGAATATACGGGAATTATTAATAAAAGTTAAAATGCATGCTTCAGTCTGACCGTTACTCTCACCTCCTCACCCTTGACATCTGTCCTCCATGCGAAATTCACCCTGAAGCCTTCATCATGAGTAGAAAGTCCCACACCTACATTATGCTTGAACAGGTCAGAGTTATCCGAATCAAAGAAATCCGAAAAATCATCCATTTTAAAATTAGAAACTGCCCCTATATCGAAGAAAAGGATCATATTGAAATCTTCTAGAAACCAGTTTGGCGGCCCGACAAGTACTCTTGATGGATCGAATGTATATTCAACGTTTCCAAGAAGCATACTCGTACCGCAGAATTCTTTGTGTCTGAAAGCCCTTAGGGAACTCAAACCGCCGAGATAGAACTGCCTCTGGATCGGAAGTGCGTTCCTTGAACTACCAGCCATAAGACGCATATTAAGATTTTCAAACCTGCTCAATGGTTGATAGCGTTTCACTTCAAATATATACCGTTCAAAATTGAAATCGTTGTCATCTCCAAGATCGGGACTTGACATTTCTGCATTTAGATTGATAATCCATCCCTGCTTTCTGGAACGGTAATAATCCCTTGTATCGAGTGAAATATTCGCATAAATACTCTTCATATCACCCTCTGTAACAGGAGGATTCAATGAAAAAGTCTTATCACCACCGAATAGCGACCAGTTGGTCTCATTTCTCATGGTTTCATGCAGATCAACCCTGTATTCAAAGTTGAGCTTGACCAAATCTTCGATCCTTTGTTCAAAGTAGATCGAGTAACCCTGCCTCCTGTAATAATCTCTGAAGTCCTCTTTCAGTAAGATAGCGCTTAGAGTGTTTTCATCACCGTGTATTCTCCATTCATCATCCGTATCCGTAAGATCATATACTTTAAAACCAAGCGAAAAACCGTTTTCATAGAAGAAATTTCTCTCGATCCCTGCCAAATATCTCCAGGCATCTGATTTAAAACCATATCCGACTTCGCCATATACGTTCAAAAGGTAATTGGGATCATACCATCTATCGTTTCGCAGCCGGGCGCCGAGAAACAATCCTTCAACCCTGTTATACCTGAAAATAAAATCTTCATCTATTCCTGTCTCATCATAGAAATCGAAATCTCCGAAATCCCAATCCCTGCTTCTGCTTCTTCTACTTGTATATCTTGTTCTAATATCAACTCTTTCACCTCTTCTTACGAGGCTTCTCCAGCTAGTCTGTATCTCATCACCAACTATGACAGATCCTGTTCTGCGAATTATGTTTCCGCTAATAACTATAGCATCTCCCCTGATTTCGCCTCTTCTGCCTACCTCTAGATCACCATCGATAACTATAACTGTACCTCTTACCATACCATTGATCTCTACGTTTCCATCAGTAACAACAAGATCGGCATCTACAGTATCACCGGTCCGCTGAACGTAGTCACCAGAGCGGCGTTCCGTTTTCTTTGAAGAACCAGAAAGATATTTATCCTCTGCAGCGCGTCTTATCTCTCTCAGGTTTTTTGTTTGAGCAGATACATTTGCAGTTACAGAGATGCAAAGCGCTAAAGTTAGAAAAAGCAAAAACCTGTTAAGAACCGGTCCACGATAATTCATACAAATCTCCTGTAATAAAGTAGTCAAAACATAACTCCAATTGTGGTCGATCTTTTTATATGCAAGTAGCATACCAGCGAAGTTTCATAGCTGAGTAACTGCTACGGGAAAATATTTTGTAGTAGAAACACAACAAAAGTGTGGGAAAAAAACAATACGGGAGATAAAAAATAACGCTAAAAGGAAACTTCTGTTTCTGGATTTTTCAGCATCCTGCATTTGCCATTAAATGTGGCCCCGTTCGAGACTTTAAGCGATTCGGTAATGATATCTCCTTCCAGGTCAGCTTTGTGCTCCAGGACTACCCTTTTTGCAGCGTTAACCTCACCCCTGACCTTGCCGCCGATGACTGCCCTTTTCGCCCTGATATGTCCAAGGATCTCACCTGTTTCACCAATAATAATATCCTGATCAGATATAACTTCACCCTCAACTACACCGTCGATTCTTCCGGAATTCTTTACACGAACAGTCCCCTTGATAAAAGTCCCTGTTCCCATGACAGTTTCGATTATGTCACTCGGTTTCACCTGACTTGCTCTCTGTTTGACTTTGTCTTGTTCCATCTTTCACTCTTTTAACAGTCTGCTGTATAATTCTGGTCTTCTATCGCGAAGGAATGGTCTGTCCCTGCGGAGTTTTGATACAAGGTCGAGATCACAATCAGCAATCAGGAGCTCTTCACTTTTATCACCTGCATGTGCAATAAACTCTCCTGAAGGATCCGTAACAAAACTACCTCCTGCAAATTCCATCTGATCTTCTATCCCGATACGGTTAACCAAAGCTATATATACCTGATTCGAAAAGGCAGTACCTTGCATTTCAAGTTCATATCCACGTATGGGATTTGTAGTAATTCCAGCCTGCGGAATAAAGATTATCTCTGCTCCTTCCAGTGTCAGAGCTCTCATTTGCTCCGAAAAATGCCTGTCATAACATATTGCTATTCCGATATTGCCGAATGGAGTCTTAAAGACGGGATGTCCCGTCGTACCAGGACGGTAATACTCCTTTTCATAGAACAAAGGTTCCTGGGCTACATGGTTCATCTGGACTTTTCCAAGCAGTTCCCCGTCTGCACTAATGATAGGAGAACTGTCAAAGTATTCTCCTTTATCAGTTTTTTCATATATATTAATTATCACGGCAATATTGTATTCCTGGGCTAATTTTTGAAAACGTTCTGTAGTCGGTCCTGGGATTGTCTCTGCAAAATTGTAGTACTTCTTATCGAGAGGGTATTGTGGAAAGAACTTCGTGAAGCACAATTCTGGAAAGCAGATGATTTTTGCACCATTATCTGCCGCCTTCTTAACGAAGTTCGCACTTTTCAGGATGTTGGCATCTAAATCATCGGAGGCAGAGATCTGTCCCAGAGCTATACGAGTATTCATATAATATCTCTAATTCGCTTTAAAATGATCTTTGGCCGATTCGATGTCTGTAAAAGTCTTAAATACAGATTCCAGTTTTGTGATTTTTAGTAGATTTTTTATCCTTTCAGTGATATTCACCAGTACCAGATCGCCGCCTGCCTGTCTGAGCGACGTCAGGGATCCGATCAATAGTCCCAATCCCGAACTATTCATCAGCTCAACTTGAGAAAGATCGATGATAATGTTGATCTTATTATCTGCTACAAAATCATTGATCTTTTGGCTCAGTTCACCAGCATCGGGTCCGCCGATAATATCACCGGCAAGTTCAACAATCACTATTTTATCTTCAACGATGAAATTTTGCTTCACAACCTACTCCTATCTTTTTTATAGGAAAAGCAATATAATTAATACTCAAATTTATGTCAAGTTCTATCTATTTTGCAGTTCTAAAGGCCGTTATAAACAAGGTCTACCAACAATACACCTATCTGCCTCAGGCTTTCCGGACTGCATTTATCCGGAGTATCCCCGGAAGTATGCCAGGGATCATAATCAAAATCTATTATATTTATTATCGGGATACCTATCTCTATCAGCGGCCTGTGGTCGTCTATAACATCCGGGCCTATTCGGTTTCTGAAAGATCTTAATTTAAGTTTTGCTGCTCTTTTCCACACTGCCTTAACTATTGCGGGGAGCATCCTGTTCGAATAAGCTTCTTTTGGTATCTCAAGATCCTTATCGCCAATCATGTCAATGAGGATACCGAACTTATACCCCATTGGGG
>JANQEH010000115.1 GCA_028278455.1 bacterium | reverse complement strand
ATGATTTATGCTTAGGTTTGCACCATGCTAATGTATAACTAACCGGATACCAGAATATGGATAAATCCTGGCACAATGGAGAATGGTGCCGCTCTATGCGGATCAGGCTCGATTATACCAATATGATGTCCTCAAGAATCGATATGCACCACGGCGTTACGGATGATGATATTACTTATCTTGAAGAGATGGGGAGAAAAGCTCATAAAGACTTGTGGGAGCGTCATGAATCAGGAGATCTGGGCTTCATGTCTTTGCATAACCAGGCGGATGAACTGCAGGACATCAAGGGAGCAGCTGCCAGACTCCAGAAACGATTTGATAATTATGTGGTAATTGGTATTGGCGGTTCTGCACTTGGTAATATTGCCCTTAATTCGGCTTTGAATCCCCCTTACTATAATGAATTGAGCAAAGATGAACGCAAAGAAGGGCTGAAAGTCTATTTCCCTGACAATGTAGATCCAGAACTGCTGAGAGGTTTGCTGAATGTAATCGATCTTACAAAAACTGTCTTCAATGTTATTACAAAATCAGGCAGTACTGCGGAGACGTTAGCAAACTTTCTGATTATCAGAGAGGAGTTGAAAAAAGCAGTTGGTGATGAATATCACAGGCACATTATAGTAACGACTGATCCTCATAAGGGATTCCTCAGAAAACTTGCTACAAAAGAGGACTTCAGGTCTTTTAGTGTCCCTGAGAATGTTGGTGGCAGATTTTCGGTGCTGTCTCCAGTTGGGCTTCTTTCCGCAGCAGTTACGAATGTGGATGTGGATGAGCTGCTTGCCGGCGCAGCGGAAATGCATGAACGGTGTTCTGGCCCTGATATTAGAAGTAATCCGGCACTGATGGCAGCCGCCCTTCAATATCTACTGTATCAGAAAATGAAAAATATTGTGGTTATGATGCCTTACGCACAGGCCCTGAAAGATATAGCTGACTGGTTCAGGCAGCTCTGGGCTGAGAGTTTAGGGAAAAAGTCCGATAGAAGCGGAAAAATTGTATATGAAGGCTCTACTCCGGTTAATGCACTTGGAGCGACAGACCAGCATTCTCAGATCCAACTGTACATTGAAGGTCCATTCGATAAATCAGTCATATTCCTCACAGTAGAGAAATTTAGAGAAAATGTGAATATTCCTGCCGCCGGATTCCAGGATGAAGATGCTCTCGGTTATCTGGAAGGCAGCAGCCTGGAGAAACTGATCCAAACGGAACAATACGCAACTGAATGGGCACTGACAAAGAATAACAGACCCAACTGTAAAATAATCATTCCCGAAGTGAATGCTTATACAATAGGGCAGCTGCTTTATATGCTTGAGCTGCAGACTGCCTATGCCGGTGAATTGTTCAATGTCAATGCTTTTGATCAGCCCGGTGTGGAAGATGGAAAAAAAGCAACTTATGCCTTAATGGGTAGAGACGGCTACGGCTCGTTAAAGCAGGAACTGCTTACAGGTATGGATACCAGTTCAAAATATATAATTGATTAACGAATTATATGTAATAATAATTTTGAGGAGAAGTTAAATTGGAATTCAAGAAAGTAATGATAGAAGACCTTGATCTGAAAGACAAGAAAGTCCTTATCAGGGTTGATTTCAATGCGCCTTTAAATGAAAAAGGTGAGATCACTGATGATGCAAGGATCAGGGCTACACTGACAACTATTAAGAAAGCAGTGAACGACGGCGGAAAAGTGATTCTAATGTCTCATCTGGGCAGACCAAAGGGAAAAGTTGTACCTGCCATGAGTCTCAAACCCGTGGCTGGAAGGCTGAGTGAGATACTTAATATCGATGTAAAGATGGCGCCGGACTGTATTGGACCGGAAGTCGAAAAAATGGTGGGATCGATGCAAAGTGGTGAGGTTTTACTGCTTGAGAATCTCAGGTTTCATAAGGAAGAAACTGATAATAATCCGGAGTTTGCAAAAAAACTTGCAAACCTGGCGGATGTTTATGTAAATAATGCATTCGGCACCTCTCATCGGGCCCATGCATCCGTCGTCGGAATTACAGAATATTTTGATGTAAATGCTGCAGGATTTCTAATGCAAAAAGAGATCAAGTATCTTTCTAATGTCCTGGTAAATCCTGGGAGACCATTCATAGCTATTATCGGCGGAGCAAAAATATCTGGAAAAATCGATGTTATAGAAAATCTCCTTGACAAAGTTGATACCCTTTTGATCGGAGGCGGAATGATGTTCACCTTTTTAAAAGCGATGGGAAAAGAGATCGGAAACTCCCTGCTTGAAGAAGATAAGATCGACCTGGCAAAAGAAACACTGGACAAGGCAGGGGATAAACTGCTGCTTCCTGTTGACTGCGTGATCGCAGATGAATTTAAAGAGGATGCAAAGATAAAACTGGTGTCTATCGACAACATTGAACCGGGATGGATAGGTGTAGATATCGGCCCGGATACGGTAAGAAAGTATTATAAGTGTATAATTGAGGCGAAATCAATAATCTGGAATGGCCCAATGGGTGTGTTTGAAATGGATCCTTTCGCTAAGGGTACAATTGAGATGGCAAAAGCTGTTGCAGAATCCACCGAAAACGGTTCTGTATCGATCATTGGCGGTGGTGATTCAGGGGCTGCGATAAGAAAATCAGGACTGGAAGATTCAATGACACATATTTCAACGGGTGGGGGCGCATCTCTTGAAATGCTGGAAGGCAAGGTTCTACCCGGTATTGCGTCTTTGACCGATAAAAATGACTAAACAATTAATATATAATTTCAGGAGCTAAAGATGATCTCAATAGAATATATCCAGGGAAGAGAAGTACTCGATTCACGCGGAAATCCAACTGTTGAAGTTGAGGTAATGCTGGAAGACGGATCGATAGGTGCTGCTATTGTTCCCTCTGGAGCATCAACAGGTGAGTACGAAGCTGTCGAATTAAGGGACGGAGATAAATCCCGGTTTCTCGGTAAAGGTGTCTTAAAGGCTGTTGATAATGTCAACCAGGTCATAGCGCCTGAAATTATCGATCTGGATGCATTTGATCAGATCGGCCTCGATAATACCATGATAGAACTCGATGGAACACCGAATAAAGGCAAACTTGGCGCGAATGCAATTTTAGGTGTATCCCTCGCAGTTGCAAGGGCTGCGGCCGCTGCACTTGGCCTTCCTCTATATAAATATCTTGGAGGGGTGCATGCCAGGATACTTCCAACCCCAATGATGAATGTTCTTAACGGTGGAAAACATGGTGATTGGAATATTGATATCCAGGAATTCATGATCGTTCCATGCGGTGCAGAATCTTTCAGTGAAGCACTAAGGATCGGTGTAGAAGTATTTCACAATCTAAAGAAAGTCCTGAAATCAGACGGACATATAGTGTCGGTCGGTGATGAAGGAGGATTTGCCCCGGCTCTTAAAAAGAATGAGGAGGCTCTCCAGTATATTGTCAAAGCATGTGAAAGTGCAGGTTATAAAACCGGTGAGGATGTCTTAATCTCTATGGATCCCGCATCAAGTGAGTTTTTCGAAGACGGCAAGTACCTACTGAGATCAGAAAATAGAAAACTTTCTTCTACTGAAATGTCGGATTACTATGGAGAACTGGTAGAAAAATATCCTATTGTCTCGATTGAAGACAGCCACTCTGAAGATGACTGGGACGGTTGGGCGGATATTACCGAGAAACTCGGAGACAGGATCCAGCTCGTTGGTGATGACCTGTTCGTTACCAACATAGAACGCCTCGCCCGCGGTATTAATAATGGAATATGTAATTCCATCCTGATCAAAGTAAATCAGATAGGCACGCTTACTGAAACTCTGGATGCAATAGAAATGGCGCATAAATCAGGATATACTGCAGTAGTATCTCACAGATCAGGGGAGACCGAAGACAACACGATCGCCGACATAGCAGTTGCCACTAATTCCGGTCAGATTAAGACAGGTTCAGCCTCGAGGACAGACCGAATTGCTAAATACAACCAGCTTCTCAGAATAGAAGAAGATCTCGGACCGGCTGGTGTTTTTCTCGGTAAGAATGCATTTGGATTTTAAGAGTTTTAATACAATAAATAAATTATGTAAACTAATGAGACAGCAGGTAAAATGAAAAATATTACTCCTTTTAATGTCTATCCTTCATTGCCCAAGAACATCAGGGCTCTCGAAAAGATAGTAAATAATATTTACTGGACATGGGATCATGACTGTATAACTCTATTCCTGCGAATTGACAGAGACCTATGGGAATCAACAAATCATAATCCCGTTCTGATGCTCGGGATGATCGATCAGGAAAAACTCGAGGAGTTGTCCAAGAATGACAGCTTCGTTGCGCATGTCGCAAGGATTGAGAAGAAACTTGATGATTATCTCAACAGAGAAACATGGTATCAGAAGAACTGCCAGAATGGCCACGATTTTACGATAGCCTATTTTTCATTTGAATACGGTATTACCGAGTGTCTTGAGATTTATTCTGGAGGCCTCGGTATGCTTGCCGGGGACCACCTGAAATCAGCAAGCGACCTGGGACTTCCCCTTGTCGGTGTCGGGCTCCTTTATCAGGAGGGATATTTCAGGCAGTATCTGAATATTGACGGCTGGCAGCAGGAATCTTATCCGAAAAACGACTTTTATAATCTACCTATAACTCTGGAAAAAGATAAAAACGGGAATCCTAAAAAGATCGAGGTTGAATATCCTGGCAGAACAGTCTACGCTCAGATCTGGAAAGCGCAGGTAGGAAGAGTGCCACTTTACCTGATGGACACTAACATTCCGGAAAATAATCCGAAAGACAGAGCAATAACCTACCAGTTGTACGGCGGTGATAAAGAGACAAGAGCGATTCAGGAAATCATGCTTGGTATAGGCGGTCTGAGGGTGCTTGAAGCAGTCGGTGTACATCCGGATGTATGTCACATGAATGAAGGACATGCCGCATTCCTTGCAATACAGAGACTGATAAACGTCGTTAAAAATAACGGCGGTGCATCAATCAAGGATGCCCTCGGGGCAGTCAAAGCAGGTTGTGTTTTTACAACCCATACTCCTGTGCCTGCGGGAATCGATACTTTCAGCCCGAAGATGATAACCCCTTATCTTGAGATATTTGCGAATACCATTGGTATTCCTGTAAAAGAACTTCTTGCCCTGGGAAGAATGAATCCTGATGATAATAACGAAGAATTCAATATGGCCTTTTTTGCGATAAGAATGTCTTCATACTGTAACGGAGTCAGCCGGCTGCATGGGGATGTATCGAGAAAAATCTGGGATGATGTCTGGCCGGGTATTACTGCAAATGAAGTGCCGATCTCATCTGTAACGAATGGTGTGCATGCCCCTTCATGGATATCCCATGATATGGCAAACCTTTTCAATACCTACCTGGGTACGAACTGGCAAGAAGAACAGACCGATGAGACCTTATGGGAGCATGTTAATCAGATCCCACCCGAAGAACTCTGGAATACTCATGAGAGAAGAAGAGAAAGACTGGTTGCATTCGCCCGAAAGAAACTTAAGGAGCAATTAGAAAGAAGGGGAGCCTCACCTTATAATATAGAAAAAGCAGCAAATGTTCTTGATCCGAATGCTCTGACAATAGGATTCGCCAGAAGATTCGCAACTTACAAGAGAGCAACACTGCTGTTCAAAGATCCGGACCGACTGAGAAAGATCCTGCTTAACAAAAAGTATCCTGTACAGATTATTTTTGCCGGTAAAGCTCATCCTGCTGATGAAGAAGGTAAAAAACTCATACGTGATATAATTCATTTTTCAAGAGATCCGGAAATCAGGAGAAGACTGGTTTTCCTTGAAAACTATAACATAACTCTGGCGAGATATCTGGTAAGTGGTGTCGATATCTGGTTAAACACCCCGAAACGACCGATGGAGGCCAGCGGTACATCCGGTATGAAGGCTATGCTTAACGGTGTCCTGAATTGCAGTATTCTTGACGGCTGGTGGGTCGAGGCATTTGAGATGGCAAAAGATGTCGGCTGGGCAATAGGAAGTGGTGAAGATTATGATGATCCCGAATACCAGGACAAAGTTGAATCGAACGATCTTTATAATCTTCTTGAAAAGGAGATTGCGCCTACATTCTACAAACGTGGTATCGACAGGATCCCGTGGGAATGGATTGAGAAAATGAAAAACACTATAAAGTATCTTGCTCATTATTTCAATACAGACAGGATGGTCCTTGAGTATAACAATAGGTTTTACACCAGTACAGCAGAGAGATTCAGGCATTTCTCGGATAATAACCTTGAGTTCGCAAAGACATACAGGAGCTGTTACGAGCGGATCGGAGGCGCCTGGGGTGGTCTAAAGATCAATGATGTAATATCCGATGCAAAAGATGGAATTTATGTGAGCAATGAACTTGAAGTAATTGCCAATGTGGAACTAGGAGACCTGACACCAGATGATGTAGATGTTCAGATATATTACGGTCAGTTGGATTTCGACGGTAATATTGTTGATGGAGACGCTGTTTCAATGGATTGTGTAAAGACAGAGGGTAAAAACTCGGTCTTTACAGGGAAAGTAACCAGCGAAAGAAGCGGCAGACACGGTTATACTATAAGGATCCTTCCGAAATGTTACGGGATGATACATCCTTACGAATGGTATCTCATACACTGGCTGCAATAATACAATCAAAATGCTGAAACAGGAAGAAACAAAAGTACAGGTTCTGGGTGATCCGCAATACCCATCACCCTTAAACCTAAGCACTGTATACGGTGATGGAATAGGTAATTTCACTCCTGAAAATGCTAAGGTGCATTATCAAGTGGAATTGGTCGATACGAATAAAAGCAGGGAAAATGTATTCTTTGAAAAATCCGGCCCAAGGCAGCAGATATATTTCAAACCGGAAAAAACAAAGGCTGCGATAGTTACATGCGGTGGATTATGTCCGGGAATTAATGATGTGATCCGATCTATCTATCTCGAACTTCTTCATAATTATAAAGTCAGGGATGTATATGGAATAAAATATGGTTATAGAGGATTGAATCCTGAAAAAGCTGAACCCCCTGTTAGATTGACCTCAGAATTCGTTGAACAAATTCATAAACTAGGCGGTTCTGCACTTGGATCGTCCAGAGGCAATGAAGATCCGTTTGTAATGGCGGATTTTCTTGATTCTGAGGGAATCGATATTCTATTCTGTATAGGAGGTGACGGAACGCTAAAAGGTGCGCATTCCATTTATGAGGCTGTTACGGAAAGAAAGTATAATATTTCGATAATCGGGATCCCCAAGACAATTGATAACGATATAATGTATGTATGGAAAACCTTCGGCTTTAGTACTGCTGTAGAAAAAGCCAAGGAAGTACTTGATTGTGCGCATGTCGAGGCTCGTGGCGCACCATTCGGAATGTGCCTCGTGAAAGTAATGGGCAGGGATTCCGGTTTTATAGCATCAGCTGCGACACTTGCCAGTCAGGAAGTGAATTTTACACTTATTCCCGAGATTCCTTTCGAACTTGAGGGGGAAAACGGATTCCTGCATGCCCTTCACGAAAGGCTGAATACCAGGAAACATGCCGTTATAGTTGTTGCCGAGGGAGCAGGTCAGGACCTTTTTCCTGAAGGCAATCTAGGAAAGGATGCTTCCGGAAATGTGAAATACAAAGATATAGGAATGTATCTTAAAGAAAGAATACTTGATTACTTTGAGAAGCAGCATTTTACTGTAACTCTAAAATATATTGATCCAAGTTATATTATCAGAAGTGTTCCTGCAAATGGGGACGACAGTTTATTCTGCAATTCTCTTGGAAGAACTGCTGTACATGCCGGAATGTCAGGCAAGACTGATATGCTTGTAGGTATATGGCATAATGTTTTTATAAATGTACCGATAGAGCTTTGCGTCCGGGAAAGAAAAAAGATCGATCCGGAAAGCGCTATGTGGCAGGGAGTACTGGAATCGACTGGGCAGCCCCATTATTTTAGAAATGATAAAAAAAACATCAAACAAAATACTAAGGAGTAGAAATGCCTTTAGAATCACTGACAAAAATGTATCCCGACGCAGTAAAAAACTACTACGCGATAGGACAATTCAATGTGAATAATCTCGAGTTTGTTCAGGCTGCCCTTGAAGCTGCAGATGAAATGAGATCACCTATAATTATAGCCGCCTCGACAGGGGCACAGAAATATGCCGGCATTGATTATCTTGTAAGTATTGTCAAGACCGGCGCTGAAAAGATCAGCGTACCTGTAGCGCTTCACCTTGACCATGGTGCTACCTTTGAAGACTCCAGGAACAGCATCGAGGCAGGTTTTACATCAGTCATGATCGACGGATCACACCACCCGTTCGATGAGAATATCAGGGTAACAAAGGAAGTAGTCGACTATGCAAAACCCATGGGAATTGCAGTAGAGGCGGAGCTCGGTAGACTTGGCGGTATTGAAGATGATGTCAATGTAGATGAAAAGGACGCGAGATTGACAGATCCTGCTGAGGCTGTTGAATTCGTTGAGAGAACCGGATGTGATGCCCTTGCGGTGGCCATCGGTACAAGCCATGGCGCATACAAGTTCAAAGGAGATAATGTCCTGGCTTATGACAGGGTTGAAGCTATAAAAAAGAAACTTCCGGATATGGCTATTGTTCTACACGGTTCCAGCAGTGTTTACCCTGAGCTGGTCGAAAGATGCAACAAATACGGTGGTGAAATAAAGGGGGCTAAAGGTGTCGAGGATGATTCTGTGAAGAAAGCAATCAGTCTTGGTGTAAATAAAGTCAATATTGATACCGACCTCAGACTTGCATGGACAGGAGTTATGAGGCAGATGCTTGCCGACAAACCAGACAACATCGATCCGAGAAAGGTACTTGGCCCGGCAAGAGAAGCTGTCAAGGAAGTTATAAAAAGAAAAATGGAAGTTCTCGGCAGTGCAGGGAGAGTATAACCGGTTCCGTACTAAGTATTTGGGATTCTGAAAGACAGGTTCCCGGAATTTAAAACAACTCATCTATGGGAAGATTATATGTCAGATTCAAAAATAGAGATAGTTGAAGAATTACGTTATAATTCTGCAGAATTTTTTCAGAAGGCTCTAATTAAACCGACCGGTTTCAGAGAATACGATGTAAGGTGGCTTATCGACAAGGAACTTAATTATACAGGTTTGACAGTCCTTGGTCAGGCTTATGGAACTTTTCTGCAGAAAGAATATACTATAGATAAAATAGTGGTCGGCCATGATTTCAGGAAATATTCTCAAAATGTTAAAAATGCATTTGTGAATGGTGTTCTGTCATCCGGATTGGATGTTGCAGATATCGGATTATGCCTGAGCCCGACTCTTTATTTCGCCCAATACCATCTCGGAATTAAAGGCGGAGCCATGATTACTGCAAGTCATAATGAGAATGGATGGACAGGAATCAAACTCTGTTACGACCTTTCAAAAACCCTGGGGCCTGAAGATATAGTCAAACTAAAAGAGATAGTATACTCCGGTCATTTTCACACAGGACAGGGTACTTACGAGTTTGAGGATTCTGTGCAGAAGGTCTATATCAATGATGTTGCGTCGAAAGCCGATATAGGAAGAAAACTCAGGGTAGTTATCGCAACAGGAAACGGGACGGGAGGTCTATTTACTCCAGAGATATTCCGTCTTGCAGGTCATGAGGTTATTGAGCAGCATGTAGAGCCGGACTGGGATTTTCCGAACTTCAATCCAAATCCTGAAGATATAAGTTTTCTTAATGATATCGGTCAGAAGGTTAGAGATAACAAAGCTGACCTCGGAATCGGAATTGACGGTGATGGTGACAGGCTGGGAGTCGTGGATGAGAATGGTGAGGAGATCTTCAGCGACAAGATCGGATTGCTTGTTGCCAGGGATATTGCGCCTAAGCATCCAGGATCGAAAATCATTATCGACGTTAAATCCACCGGATTGTTTAAAGTAGACGATATCATCGGAGAAAATAACTGCGATATAGTTATATGGAAAACGGGCCACTCTTATATAAAATCTAAGGTCCATGAAACATCTGCAATTGCAGGATTTGAGAAGAGCGGACATTTCTTCTTTAATGAACCATACGGCAGAAAGTATGATGACGGCAGCCTTTCTTCGATACTTTTCGCAAATATGGTATCCAACCAGGATAAGCCGGTATCACGGCTTCTAAATGAATTGACACCCTCGTATAATACTCCGACAATGGCGCCGTATGTTGATGACAACAGGAAATATGATGTCGTCCGACAGATGGTTGAATTATATGAGAAAGACAGGGATTCCGGTGTGAGAATTGCGGATGTAGGCATAGAAGATCTGATAACTGTTAACGGCGTCAGGGTTCAGTATGAAGACAAAAGCTGGGGACTTGTACGGGCATCTTCGAATAAGCCGTCACTTGTTGTCGTTGCGGAATCATTCACGACAAAAAAACGTCTTTATGACATCATAGAGGATATAACTTCTAAGCTGGAAACTATCGGCGGAACTGGTGATTGGGATCAGAAACTGCCTGAATACCCGGGTGAAGATTAATTATATGCAGAAAGAATAATATGAAATTAAAACTTGACAGATTAAATAGATTTAATGGAAGACCAGGGCCTCTGGTCTTTATTATTATGGACGGCATTGGTATAGGTAAGAACGACGAAAGCGATGCGGTTTTTGTCGCAAATACACCGACAATCGATATGCTTAGAAAACTTGAGCTTCAGGTAAGCCTCAAGGCTCATGGTCCTGCTGTGGGACTGCCGGGTGAAGGTGATATGGGAAATAGTGAGGTAGGTCACAATGCTATAGGGGCAGGCCGGGTGTTTGATCAGGGCGCTAAACTGGTGAACAGGTCACTCAAGACCGGTGAAATCTATAAAACAGAACTCTGGCAGAAAATTATCGAGCGCGGAAAGCAGGGTAAAACTATCCATTTCCTTGGATTACTCTCTGACGGGAATGTTCATTCACATATTGATCACCTCTTCGCATTGATCAGAAAATGTGAGGAAACCGGAATTAAGAATGTTAGAGTACATACTCTTCTTGACGGGAGGGATGTTGATAGGAAATCAGCACTAAATTACCTGGATCCGACTGAAAAGCTGCTTAAAGAGATCTCCGGTAGAGGTATGGATTATCGGATGGCATCCGGAGGCGGTAGAATGGTTGTAACAATGGACAGATACAGGGCAGACTGGAATGTGGTTAAAAGAGGCTGGGATGCCCATGTGCATGGAATTGGAAGGACTTTCAGTTCTGCAACAGAGGCAGTTAAGACTTATTATAATGAGGATTCCGGAGCAACTGATCAGTACCTGGATTCATATGTTATAGTTGATGATAGGGGTGAACCGGTCGGAAAAGTAAAGGATGGAGATGTTTTTCTCAATTTTAATTTCAGGGGAGACAGGGCGATAGAAATATCGATGGCATTCGAGGATGATGATTTTGATTTTTTTGACAGGGGAAATGTTCCCGGAGATATTCTGTATGCAGGTATGCTGGAATATGACGGTGATCTTAAGATCCCGAATAACTACCTTGTACCACCTCCGGACATTACGAAAACTGTCTCTGAATATCTATGCAGTGAAAATGTGCAGAGTTTTGCAATTTCAGAAACTCAGAAATACGGTCATGTTACATATTTCTGGAATGGAAACCGATCCGGTTATATTAATGAAGATGTCGAAGAATACTTCGAAATACTTTCTGATAAGATTGAATTTGATAGAGCTCCGAAGATGAAAGCGTATGAGATCACGTCAAAAGTCATAGAGTTGCTTGAAACAGGAAAGTTCAGGTTCGGCAGGATAAACTATGCAAACGGTGATATGGTAGGGCATACGGGTAATGAATTACCAATAATTACTGCTGTCGAAACAGTTGACGAATGTGTAGGCAGGATACTTGAAAGAACAAAAGAGCTTAATGGTATTGTCATTGTATCTGCAGATCACGGGAATGCAGATGAGATGTTCGTAATGAAGAATGAAAAGAAAATCATTAAGACTGCCCATTCACTGAATCCTGTGAATTTCTTCATATATGATCCGCTATATGATGGTGAATATGTGATCGGTGATGTTAAAAATCCCGGATTATCAAATATTGCAGCTACGTTATTGAATTTACTGGGATTTGAGAAACCTGAAGATTACGATGATTCATTAATAAAGTTTATATAGAAAATTTAAACACTGATAGACGAACTTCCGGTATGACTGAAAATACAGATTACTCATCTGGATATCCCATATCCCTCCAATACGGGACTATTGTATATCCGGACGGTGTGCAGTTCAGGTTGTTCAGCAGAAATGCTTCAACTGTTTGGCTGATGCTCTTTGACAGGCCAGGCGACCTGCAGCCGTCGAAAGAGTATGAGCTTGATCCCGGTCGTTTCAGAAATGGTGATATATGGCAAATTTTTGTTAAGGGACTAAAACCGGGGCAGCTGTACTTATACAGAATTAAAGGTAGATATGCACCTGCTGCGGGACATAGATACGATTTACACCAATGGCTGCTCGATCCTTATACTAAAGCTATTACCAGGCCCCGGAAATGGGGTGATCATTCATTCAGATCAAATTTTGATCTCAGTGATAAGGACTTTAAATACAAACTTGGTTTCCAGGGCTTCCCTAAATGTGTTGTTGTCAATGATCAGTACAACTGGGAAAATGACAAGAGACCGGGAGTATCAATAAATGACATGATAATTTATGAGGCACATGTCCGCGGTCTTTCAGTTCATCCGTCTTCAGCAACTAATGATCCGGGAACTTATAATGGAGTTATTGAGAAAATACCTTATTTTAAAGAACTGGGTATTACAACCCTGGAACTTCTTCCAATCCAGGATTTCAACGAGCTGGAAAACAGGAAAAGAAATCCATTAACGGGGGAGCAATTAGTCAACTACTGGGGTTATAGTACAGGCTCGTATTTCGCCCCGAATTCCGGGTATTGCTCCGGCCGGGATGATCGTGCACCTGAAGTTCAGTTCAAGGATATGGTGAAAGCCCTGCATAAAGAGGGACTGGAGATTATACTGGATGTAGTGTTCAATCACACGTCTGAAGGTAATGGTGTAACAATCAGTTTTAAGGGAATTGATAATTCAATTTACTATATGCTCGAAGAAGATAAAAGTAAATTCAAGAATTTCACTGGATGCGGGAATACTTTAAACTGCAATCACCCGGTAGTCAGAAAGCTAATTGTATCCTGTCTGGAATACTGGTATTCAGAAATGCATGTTGACGGATTCCGTTTTGATCTGGCGACATCTCTATGCCGGGGAAGAAAAGGTGAACTGCTTGAAAATCCGCCTTTAATCGAGGAAATTACTGAAAGCCCTGTTCTAAAAAATGCTAAATTGATAGCCGAACCCTGGGATGTTTACTCGTATCAGGTCGGTTCATTTCCCGGCAGAAAATGGATGGAATGGAACGGAAGATACAGGGATGATGTCAGGGCATACCTTAATGGTGATACAGGAAAACGTGGAGCCTTTGCCTCAAGAATTACCGGCAGTTCAGATATTTACTGGCATAATGGACGATTGCCGTCAAAAAGTATTAATTTTATCAATAGTCATGACGGATTTACTTTAAATGATCTGGTGTCCTATAAAAAAAAGCATAACCACTCTAACGGAGAAAAAAACCGCGATGGGGAGAATAATAATTTTAGTGTCAATTTCGGGAAAGAAGGCGTTACAGAAAATATTTTGATAAGGAAAAAAAGAATAAAGCAAATTAAGAATTTTTTTACTACATTGATGCTGTCGCAGGGAATCCCGATGTTTCCGGCGGGTGATGAATTTCAGCGTACTCAGCATGGAAATAATAATCCGTATTGTCAGGATAATGAGATTAGCTGGATCGATTGGACCTTGAGAAAAAAGAACTATGAACTTTTCGAGTATTGTAAAAAGGTGATCCGGTTCAGGAAAGAGCATCCCGTTTTTCGAAGACAACAATATTTTACAGGAAAACTCATCGATAATAAACACGGTGAAGATATCTGCTGGTTTGATATTGACGGATCTCCGCCCATTTGGGGAGAGCCTGCGCCAACCCTTTCATATCTGTTGAACGGTTTTTCCGCATCACTGGATGGCAGCGGAATAGACAACGATATGTTTGTAATGTATAATACCGGTAATAGAAAAGAGAGTTTTGTAATCCCTGGACCTCCAAATGGAGGAGAATGGTATCGAATTATTGATACAGAGAAAGAATATCCTGGTGACTTTTTGAAAAAGGATATGGAAAAATCTCTGAAAGGCAGAAAGAAGTATGCCCTTGGACCGCTGTCAATGGCTTTGCTTTTGGCTAGAATTTAAAAGAATATTTAAAACTTGATCTAAATTAAGGAGACAGGAAATGGTATCACCTGATTTACTGAAAAAACTTAATCTGGATAAGGCAGGTATTACCGAAGCAGAAGAGGTTTACCATAATCTTTCGTACGAAAAACTCTTCGAACACGAAATGGATCCATCTCTGGAAGGCTATGAAAAAGGAAAATTGACTGAATTCGATGCAGTTAATGTCGATACCGGTAAATTTACCGGCAGATCGCCAAAAGACAAATATGTGGTTTATGAACCAACATGTATAGATAACATCTGGTGGTGGAAAGAGGATAATAAAGCTGACAGCAAACCGATGAAGATAGATACCTGGAATGAAGTCAAAGCAAATACTCTAAAACAGCTGAACGGGAAAAAGCTGTATGTGCAAGACGGTTTCTGTGGCGCAAATAAGGATACAAGATTGAAGATCAGAGTAATAACCGAGATCGCATGGGCAGCGCATTTTACGAAAAATATGTTCGTCAGGCCTACTGAAGAGGAACTCGAAGACTTCATACCGGACTGGACTATTCTACACGGCTGCAAAACAACATTTGAAGATTTTGAGAAACATGGTATGAGGAGCGAAGTCCATGCAGCTTTTAATATCGGAGAGCGGCTGACAGCAGTTGGGGGAACATGGTACGGAGGAGAAATAAAAAAGGGTATTTTTTCGATGATGAACTATTTTCTGCCGCTTAAGGGTGTTGGCGCTTTTCACTGCTCTGCCAATGAAGGAGAAAAAGGTGATGTCGCGATCTTTTTCGGTTTATCCGGTACCGGAAAAACGACGCTTTCTGCCGATCCCAAAAGAAAACTGATCGGAGATGACGAGCATGGATGGGATGATGACGGTATTTTTAATTTTGAAGGCGGGTGCTATGCTAAATGTATCAATCTATCCGAAGAGAATGAACCCGATATCTACCATGCGATCAAGCGTGACGCCCTTCTTGAGAATCTTGATGTGGACGAAAATGGAAAGATCGATTTCGCTTCTAATAAGAAGACTGAAAACACGCGAGTTTCCTACCCGATTTATCACATCGATAATATAGTCAAACCGGTCTCAAAAGGAACTCATGCAAGAAATATTATATTCCTGACTTGCGATGCATATGGTGTATTCCCTCCGGTAGCCAAGCTTTCCAAAGAGCAAGCGATGTACCAGTTCCTTAGCGGTTATACGGCAAAAGTCGCAGGTACTGAACTGGGAATAACCGAACCAAAAGCAGCCTTTTCTTCCTGTTTCGGTGCAGCATTTCTAACACTTCATCCGACGAAATATGCCGATATTCTTGGCAAAAAAATGGCAGAACATAATACTAACGCTTATCTTGTTAACACCGGATGGTCAGGCGGACCGTATGGAGAAGGTGAGAGAATGCCTATAAAAGTCTCAAGAGCGGTTATCGATGCGATCCTTGACGGTTCTATTGAAAACTCAGAATCATGGACAATGCCGATCTTCAGTATCGAAGTACCAAAAGCAATTAAAGGGATCGATCCGGCAATTATGGATCCAAGGAACACCTGGGACGACAAGGATGCTTATGACAAAATGGCCGAAAAACTTGCTAAAATGTTTATTGATAATTTTAGACTATTTACCGATACAGATAATGGTAAAATGCTTGAAGGATTCGGCCCGAAATTATAAGACTAACCGAGGTTTAAAAAAAAAGGCAAATGTATAAGCATTTGCCTTTTTTATTTATTTCGTTAAATTGCACTTTATATTCATGAGAGACTGAACGAGTATCATGTACTGAGAAATTTCTTTCTTGTTTATAAATGAATGACTTTTATCAGTGGAATAGGTAGATGAACTGAATATATTTTAGTTAATTACGGAATAATTGCAGCTGTATATTGTACAATAAGTACGGGATATCAAAAATCGGGAATTAATTCTACCGAATTGCCTTTTAATAATAGGCAGCAATCTATAAAGTATAATCTTTCCTGGATTGAGGAATGAGAAAATCTACAATCGCATCACTTATTACCGTCATCATCCTGACTGTCATTTCACAGCATGTATCTGCGCAGGATCATTATATGCAGGGTAAAGCTGAACTGGATAAGGGTAACTGGTCTCAGGCATTGGGAATATGGAGAGACGGTATTAATCAGCTCACGATCAAGGGGGAAACAGATCCAAGGCTGGGAACTTCTTTTATCGAAATAGTGACAAAAGAAGAATTGAGACATTTCTATGGAATAGCCTCAGATTTTTATTTTTGGGGTTTTTCCGGAAACACGTTCGATAATTATACTGAAGCTATAAATGAGGAAGTGGCCAGGCTGCTTCCATTAATGGAAGAAGAAGATCAGGAAATCTGGGAGGATATGGTTGAAAATCGTGATCCGGATATAATGGTAAAGATTAGAGAGTTCTGGATCAAAAAAGATCCTACACCAATGACAAAGGCAAATGAAAGATTGTTGGAGCACTGGCAGAGAATAGCTTTTGCCAGAAAGACATTCCCCCTCAGGGAAACTCCTCCGTATTATACCGACGACCGGGGATTAATTTATGTGAAATTCGGGAAACCCAGAAAGAAACAGGCCGGTCAGCTTGGCACGAATAACGCAGAACTACGGATCTGGGCTGACAAGATCATAGAAGCTGTAAGATCAAAGATGAATACCGAGGATGTACCATTGGCAATCCATAAGGTAGGTCCTAATCCTACACAGCTCGCCAATATGATAAGATATGACGATAAGATGCCCTCCTATGAAGTCTGGAATTATGCATTTCCGGGTTTGGAAGACTATGCTATCTACGTTTTCGGCAGTTCTGGAGGCAGCGGAGCTTTTAGAATGGTAAACAGCCTTGAAGAATTAATCCCAAATTCTGCCTTCAGTAAGTCTCACGCCATTCTCGTTCATAATGAATCATACGACAAATTCGAACAGATATTACCGGGAAGTGTATTACAGTTGACATATTATGAGAAACTGATTCCTTTCAGCCCTGTATTTGCACAGAGGTATGAAGAGTTGAGCCATTCATGGGAAAACGCTATGGTCAGCGGAAGCAGCAACACCACTCCGAATCATCAGTCTGTTCGAGCGATCAGGAATTCCTACATATCGCAGGATAAATCTGATCCTGTTAAAATGGATGCCCCGGACGATAAATCAGATTATGATAATGTAATCAATGAAATTGATATGGTAGCCTCACAATTCAGGTTTCTCAACAATATGAACGATCCCCAGATAGCATTCGTATGTGTTTCTGTCCCGGTTGGAATGGTTGGGAAATACAGCCTTACAAACAGCCTGATAGTATATGATTCAAACTGGAATGAAGTGAAAAGGTTGACGGATGGACCTAAATACGGGGGTGATAATATTTCATCATTTGTAATGGACCATGAGGATGAAAGCTTCGAATATATTGTGGCTTCAAATGCTAATGCAGAGGAAGGCGTTAAAGCTGAGGAGTATTATATCGGCAAGCTAAACCTTGAAAGGCTCGAGCCGCTGTCAAATGATTATTCCGAATTGGAGGTCAGTGATATGATTACCGGGATAAAAGTAACCGAGGCTCATGGATTAAAGGAGTATCCATTTCCTGTAATGCCGGTAACGAAGTTTTCCAACAAGGATGATCTTGAAGCCTATATTGAACTGTATCATCTGGCTCTTGGTACTGACGGTAAAGCTCATTACGAGATTGAATTCAGTTATGAGATAGTAAGGAAGCGCAGATTTAGAAGCGATAAGGTCGAACGTTTATCTCAGAAACAGACATTTGATTCTGCTACATCTGTTTCACAGCAGACCGTTTCATTTGACTTGAGTGATATGACTCCAGGTGAGTATGATTTCAATGTTGAAGTCACAGATATTATATCGGGTCAGAAAAAATCGAGAAACGGCAAACTAGTGATCCTCGAAGATAATGAAGAAAAGTGAGTCCTGCATTTGCAACCAAAATATACAAAATATAAAAAAGGGTGGCAGCGGGCCACCCTTTTTCTGCATCTATTGGGGAATGGGGGATAACGATCAATCTTACTGGAACAGTGCAAGTACATTCTGCGGCGAGATATTTGCCTGGGCAAGCTGAGCCGTTGCAGTCTGCTGCAGGATCTGTAATCTTGTGGATTCTACCTGTTCCTTAGCGATGTCTGCGTCGAGAATTCTGCTCTTTGCAGCTTCGGTATTAGTAATAGCTATACGAAGTGTCGATTCTTTAACACTTAATCTCGATATATGAGCACCTATATATTGCAAAGTACTGGATACAGTGTCAATCGCATCATTTACTTGTGTCTGGGCATAGGCGGCACCTGTCGCGGTATTAAGACGGTTAGCAACATTTGGAGAATCAATTCCGAGACTTGTCGGATCACTCGCATCGGATAAGCTGAATAGAAGAATATTGGTGCTTTCTTCACCTGTCTGGAAGGATTTTCCCGTGTATGAACCGTCGATCAGAGTATTCATATTAAACGTAGTCTCACCGACTATGTCATCAATTTCCTCAGTTAGCTGATTAATTTCTGAACGAATTGCATTTCTTTCTTCAGCACCGAGAGTATCATTGGCAGCCTGGATCAGTTTTTCTTTCATCTGGACAAGAATATTACTAATGTTTAAGAGACCGCCTTCAGCGATAGAGAGGACGTTCTTTGTTGTTCCGACATTATCCAGCGCAGCGCCTAAACCTCTTACTCGTGCCTCGAGACGGCGGGAAATTACATAACCTGCCGGATCATCTGCAACTTCGTTGATCCTGAGTCCGGTTGCTAATTTGAATTGCCGTCTTTCAAGATCGACGTTAACGCGTTTTAGTGCTGCAAGCGCATTAAAGGCTCCGATATTGGTGTTTATTCTTGTGGCATCTCCAAGTGCCATGATTTACCTCCTTATTAATCGGATATAAATTTGAAAATTTTTTCTTCCTTAAAAAATGATCACAAATAAATCTTAATTGCATATTAAAAGCTACATTTAGCCACAAGCAACTACCGTGCCAATAATTATAATGCTGCTTAAAATACTATTGTAAATGCAATGTTAACAATTATATAGGTGGTTTATAATAATTAAAAATATATGAAAAATTCTATAGTCATACTCAGATAAAAAAGGGAAATTGTTGTCATTTAACGGTAATAATTGCCGATGCAATTAGATAGTTTTTGCCGAAAATACGGAAAAATCTTATTTATTGATTTTTTTTTGAAAAAAACGTGACAACCTTAATGAAATTTTGTATATTGTTCCACTGCTGGTTTCTTAAGTTATTATAAATATTTTAGTTCTACCGTATTTTATTCAAATTTTCGTCCCTCTAAAACAGGGGTTGCAAATGAAGACTTACGTAAAAAAGGATATAGTCAGAGTATTATCTGATGATCTTGATCTCAGTAAAGACAGGATCGCAAATATTGTTGACGGAGTGTTTAAAACCCTGACTGAGATCCTTATGGAAGCGGATCCGGAGATTCGTATTGAGATCAGGGGATTCGGAGTTCTTGGAATAAAGAAAGCTAAAGCAAAACCAAAAGCGAGAAATCCGCGGACAAATGAAGTGATCTTCGTCCATCCACATCGTAAGACATTCTTTAAACCGGGCAGAAATCTGAATGAAGCTCTTCAGAGCCCTCAGAAAGATACTTAACCGATATTTTGTATCTATTATTCCTTTTTATTAATTTCCCTGAGTATTGCTTCCGATAATCTGCATATAGTTTTTTATGACTCATCCGGTTTTAGTCTGCAAATGCATGAAAATGGTTTCCGACTGAACTAAATCCGAATACAAATGTATAAATCAATCATGGAATTAACCTGAAGTGTTTCATTGCTAAAGGTTAAAAATATTCATATATTATTAGAATTTTGTAAAGAAGTTATAAACCCCGAAAGAGATAACTTGGCAAAACATTCTACACAGAAGAACTGGGAAGAATTCTGGGAAAAAGATAAAAAGGTAGATGATATATATCCAACTTCTGATACAATTGTATCAAACCTAAAAGAAGTTATGGATATAAAGGATAAAAAAATCCTTGAAGTCGGGGCTGGTACTGGCAGGGATAGTGTGAAATTGAGTGTTGATGGAGCAGATGTTACAGTTATCGACTATGCTGATAACGCATTATTCAAAGTAAGAGAGGCACAAAAGAATACAGGTAAGTTTTTTGATCTTATAAGGGGAGACGGAACACTTCTGCCGTTCAGGGACGAAAGCTTCGACGCAGTGTTTCACCAGGGGCTCCTGGAACACTTTCATGATCCGATGCCTTTGTTCCTTGAGAATGTGAGAGTACTGAAAAGAGGGGGATATCTCTTGATTGATGTTCCTCAAAAGTATCATATTTATACAATTATCAAGCATATACTTATATGGATGGATAAATGGTTTGCCGGTTGGGAAACAGAATTTTCAATTATTGAACTTCGAAAATTCTATAAAGATAATGATCTCAAAATATGTCATGAATACGGTGACTGGATGGTCCCATCACTTTTTTACAGGATATTAAGGGAAATATTCAAAAAGGCAGGGATCAAACTCCCTATGTATCCTGGATCGGTTCCGATGATCAGAGGATTGAGGAAAGGCCTTAAATCTACACTCTCCAGGTCAGAATTAGCTAAATACACATTCGTATCAATAGGAATAATTGGAATAAAAGAATGAAATTAGACAATAACAGGATCGGCGCTTTAATTACTTTTATCATTTCACTCATAGTATATACAATAACCACATCCCCTGCCGTACCTTTCTGGGATTGCGGTGAATTCATAGCATCTTCGGTTACAATGGGCGTGCCTCATCCACCGGGAGCTCCGGTGTATCTGCTGGCTGGCAAAGTATTCAGTTTTTTACCCATTAGCCCGGATATGGCGCACAGGTTCAATATTTTAGCCGGTATTGTATCAGCATTGACCATAATGTTCCTCTACATGATTATCGTCAGGTTAATAAAGGAATTCGTAAAGGATGATAATTCACTTGAATCGAAATTGAAGATATATTTCGCAGCAGGTATTGGAGCTTTGACCTACGCCTTCACTGATACTTTCTGGTTTAATGCGACGGAAGCAGAAGTCTACTCTATCAGTATGCTCGGAGTTTCGATGGTTATGTGGCTGACTCTAATCTGGATGGATAATTATAAAGAAATAAAATCACTGAAATACCTGATACTTATATCATATTTACTGGGGCTTTCTATCGGAGTTCACCTTCTCAGCTTTCTTGTCGTGCCAACGATTGTAATCCTGATATATTTTCACGATAGAGATATGTTCATGAATCTGGTAGTCTGGGGAGCAGTTCTCGGGATATTCTATATGCTGGCTAAATCTATTGGATTGAATTTTGTTACACTTGTAATAATGTTCGGCTGTGTTTGGGTAGTCTATTATTTCGATAAAAAAGGTTATATTCATTTTAAGCTTTGGGGCTTTGTTCTTGCGCTGGTTGTACTGGGCTTATCAACATACCTATCGATATATATCAGGTCAAACCTTGGTCCGGTTATTAACGAGAATGATCCATCAAACCTTGAAAGGTTTATCAG
>JANQEH010000073.1 GCA_028278455.1 bacterium | reverse complement strand
CAGGCTGTTCCTGCAATATCGAGATGCACCCAGGGAGTCTTTCCTACGAATTTCTTTAAAAAACTTGCACCGAATATGGTACCTCCGCCTGGGCCGTTGCTGTTCTTTAAGTCTGCATATTTACTTTTTATTTCTTCGTCAAACTCAGGATATAATGGTAATTCCCATACATTGTCTCCTGATCTTTCACCAGCCGAATAGACTTTTTTCAACAAAGTAGAATTATTGCCGAGCATTCCTGTTGAATAGTGCCCTAATGCAATGATTACAGCGCCCGTAAGGGTAGCAATGTCAAGAACAGCATCAGGTTTATATTTATCAATAGTATAAGCCAGTGCGTCAGCAAGCACGAGCCTTCCCTCAGCGTCTGTGTTTATTACTTCGATAGTTAGACCGGAATATGCTGTTATAATATCGCTTGGTTTCAACGCTGAACCTCCGGGAAGATTTTCCGCTGCCGCAAAAACACCTATCACGTTCACACCCGGTTCCAAACCGCTGATGATCTTCATAGTACCCAGCACGGCTGCTGCGCCGGACATATCAAACTTCATTTCCTCCATTTTCTTGCCGGGCTTCAACGATATACCACCGGAATCAAACGTTATGCCCTTTCCCACAAGGGCAACTGTCTCAGCATTTTCAATACCGCAGTCGTATTCAAGAATACCAAGAACAGGAGGCTCATGGCTCCCCTTTCCAACTCCGACAAGGGCATTCATTTTTAGTTCTTCAAGCTTTTTCCTGTTCAGGACAGTACATTTAAGCCCGTTTTCTTTCGAAATATTTTTTGCTTCCTCAGCTAAAAATGAAGGTGTTACTAAATTAGGAGGATTTGAAGCAAGGTCTCGTGTATAACATACTCCATTTGATATCAACACTCCAACCCTGATGCCTTTTTTAAGCAAATCACTTCCTGCCCTTGTAATATCATGTATGATTACATTATTCAGATTAATCTCATTCTTTTTATTTTCCGTCTTGAACTTTACAAATCTATATAAACTCAGGTTCATTCCTTCTGCTGCCGCCCTGCCAGAATCATCTTTCGATAGCCCGGTTTCACTGATAGCCGTAATATTTACCGTCATCCTTTTTATTTCTTTTGAATCAGCAAACTTTGCCGCAGTACCGAATACCTGTCTGATTTTTTCTGTATTGAAGTCTTTCTTTTTACCCATACCGGTAAGCAGAATCCTCTTTATCCCCGATGATCCGGGCGCTGTGATCATCATGGTCTCATTAAGTTCTCCCTTGAAATCCCTGGCCTTGAACACCTCAGATACTCTTCCTTTTACTATCTTATCAAGGCCTTTAAGCCAGTCATTGATCTTTTTATTTTCCTGGAAAAGAAGAACGACCAGAAGTGGAGTATTTATATTCTCGAATTTGCCTGTTTTTACCGTGATCTTCACATTATCCTCTTTAAGTACATTGTTTTATTTATTCTCCAGATAACATATGACGTTTTCAGCGTTTCTTTTTAATCCTTCGATCTTACACCTTTTTACCGGACTTTCACTGAACAACTTATTGAACCGGTCTACTTCCATCTCTTTAATAACAACAGGATCGGTATAACGAATTCCATTAACCTGTAAAAAATCATGAATTTTCGTTTTTTTAGCAAATTTATTCCACGGACAGACCTCCTGGCAAATGTCACAACCAAAAAGCCAGTCTTTATTTTCTACGTTCCATTCAGCAGGAAAATCCCCCCTGTGCTCAATAGTCCGGTATGATATACATTTATTACTGTCGACAACATATGGTTCGACAATGGCTCCCGTCGGACAAGCATCGATACATTTTGTGCATGTTCCGCAATAATTCTTAGCAGGATCATCATATTGAAGCTCTGCTGTCAAAAGAATCTCCCCGATAAATATATATGATCCCAATTCCCTTGTTATAAGGTTAGAATGTTTACCTATCCATCCCAGACCTGCTTTTTCTGCCCATATCTTGTCAAAAACCGGAGCTGTATCAACTGCCGCTTTGTAATGTGCTTCCGGTAAAAGCCGGGTAATGTATTCTGCAAGTTCTGTTAGCATATCGGGAATAATGAGATGATAATCCCTTCCGACTGCATAACGGGAAACCTGACCTGAATCTTCCGGCCTTAATGGATCATCACCCGGATAATAATTTAAAATTACAGAGAGGATCGACTTTACACCCGGGAAATACTCAGCGGGATCAAGCCTGAAATTCCTGTTTCGTTCCATCCACTTCATCCCGGCATGAAATTCTTTATCCAGCCATTTATTAAAAAAAACCTCATCGAGTTTTTCAGCTGGAGCAATTCCAATCCCGTCAAATCCAAGATCTAAGGCCTTTTTTTCAATTTCTGTTCTCAACAGAAATCCTGTTTTTAATTGGTTTTGTCAAAAATTCCGGATTGTTGATCGAAAAATTTAAAAACGAAGCCTATCCGCCTCGTTTCCTATTTAACATACTTGACTTCAATAAAGTATATTATGTGAAATATTAAATAAAAAGGTTGTGAAACACAAGATAAATTAAATATTTGTCTATTATTTAGAGATAACCGCACTTTTTCTGCACAGAAATATACAACACTATATACGGTGATTACGTTCCCTGTATTTAGAATGGAATACTAAATTGCGGAGGTAAATTATACTCGTTTATCCAGCAGAAAGACTGATATCGTCAGATAGTATCTTTGCCGTCGGTGGATTCGCGGTACATGTTCTTCAATATGAAAAGAACATTACCGATCCTTTCACCGAGGCGACGGGAATAATAGGGAAACCATTCCGTTCCGAACGGGACATAGATCCTCATGTTGTAACCCTCTTTTACGAGCTGGTCCTGCAGATCGCGCCTGATACCGTAAAGCATCTGGAACTCAAACTTGTCCTTTGATATACTCTTTTCTTCGACAAAAGCTTTGATATGATCAATTATCGCCTCATCATGAGTTGCGATCCCTGGATAATTCCCTTCTGTGATCAGGAGTTCAGCGCACCTAGTATAATTGAGATCGACCATTTTCTTGTTCTGGAAAGCGACTATCTCGGGTTCCCGGTAGGCTCCCTTGCACAATCTTACCCTTGCCCCGAGGTTATTCATGTCACGGACGTCGAATTCGGTCCTGTAAAGGTAACTCTGAAGTACTATGCCCGTATTCTCAGGGTATTTTTCATAGAGATGCTTGAATACATCAAGGGTATTCTGGGTATAATCGCTTCCCTCCATATCAATCCGCACGAAATTATCGAAACTCTTTGCTTTTTCAATGACTTTGCTCACATTTTCAATACAGATATCATTACCCAGGTCGAGGCCCAACTGGGTGAGCTTCATGGAAATGTTTGAGTCTACTTTTGTCTTCTGGATCTGATCGAGGATATTAAGGAATACATCTCTGGCAGCATGGGATTCCTCGATCTTCGTAACATTTTCTCCGAGGAGATCAAGAGTAGCTGTCAGCCCTTCTTCATTCAGCTTCTTTGTGGATTCAATACCTTCTTCAAGTGTTTCACCTGCAATAAATCGTCTCGCAAAACTATTCTCATCTGCCATTCCGTATTTCGTAGTAAGTCGTCTTACAGTCTCATTCTCAGCTATAGACAGCATAATTGCCCGCGACATCTTGTCAAACATCTCTACCTCGATCAGTTTATTTATACTTCAATGAATATTTCTTTCTCTATTACCTTCACCTTAAAAACCGGGATGAAATAACCGGGGATCTCCTGGGTTTCACCCGTCTTCAGGTGAACCTTCCACTGGTGATAAGCGCATTCAACATGATCCCCCTTGATATCGCCCTGACTTAGAGGCTCACCCTCGTGAGGACAGGCATTATCGATGGCAAGGTATTCACCGCCCTTGTTAAACAGGGCTACCGGTCTGCCGTTCACTTCGACCTCAATTCCGGTATTTTCCGGTATCGACCCTACTTCAGCAACTTTAATCATTTCAGGCATATATTAATCCTATCTTGTGGAATAAAAATAGAAATGAAATAGCAATTTAATAAAATTATTAGAAATTTCAAAAAGTAATCGATATTGGAATTCTATTCAAGCAGGAACATATTGTGATTTTTTTCATAATCGATAGTCGTAGTCGGGCCGTGCCCCGGATAGACTACAGTTTCAGGATCGAGAGTAAGAATTTTCGTTTTGATAGAATCGATCAGCTGCGGGTATGAACCGCCGTGGAAATCGGTTCTCCCGATCGAATCCGCAAAAAGCGTGTCTCCACTGAATATCACGCCGTTACCATGGAGGCAGATTCCACCCTGAGAATGGCCGGGAGTGTGGATAACTTTGAGTATGAGATCGTCAATTTCAATTGTATCACTGTCCTCTAGAAATCCATCAACTTCAGGAGCTCCCTTTGTGGGTATTCCATAGAGCTGAGACTGTTTCAGAAGTGTGTTCAGGAAATGTATATCTTCCTTATGCAGGTGAAACGTAGCGTTGATTCTTTCCTTGACTTCAGCCGCTGCGCATGTATGGTCAACGTGCGCATGAGTATTAACGATCTTCTCAATTTTCAGGTTGAATTTATCGATAGAGTTTATGATATATTCTGCATTATCACCGGGATCTATCACTATCCCCCTTCGAGTTTTTTCCGATGCAACAAGGTAGCAGTTCGTTCCGAACGGGCTTACTACAAGGATTTCGATTATCATGGGATTTCCGTTTTGTTGATTATTAGAAGCTTATCATGTAATTGAAACATTTTAAATTCATTTAGACTGATTGAGTTACTACTGATAATAACATCCCCCTTGAATTCCCCCTTCGAAGGGGGAGTATAATTAATCCGTCCTTGAGATAGTATCTACAATTAATTCACTAATTGCGGAATACTTCCTGACAAATTCCCCCTTATGATGTACACCTGACATACTCTATCTTTGAGGAGTTACCGCTTGCCATATACTCCCCTTGAGGGGGGATAAAAGGGGGGTGTAATAATATCAGGATATATTTTTAGAAAATCAAGATTATATAAATACTGGTATTATCATAAGAAGTGTGAAATATAAACAAATTAGATAATC
>JANQEH010000248.1 GCA_028278455.1 bacterium | reverse complement strand
TCGGAGCAAAATGGATTATAATTACCGGGGAATTCGCAAAGGTCAAATTCTTTTCCCAGCTTAAATATTTCATATTTCCTCTGAAAAAGAAGTATTCCAAAATACTTATTAACCGGTAATGTAATTAATTGAAAATTATGAATATATACATATTCATGTAATTACGTTTGGAAGGTCAAATCGATGAAATATTTTAAATACACTGTCTTACTGTTTATTGTTTATCAATTCTATTCCTGCGGTTCTCCTACCGAGACTGTCGTGGAAAGACCCATTGACAAACTCAATATTCCTTTAAAAGATATTGTGGTATTTACAGCATCATTTCAGGATTCTTATGATAAACTTGTTTTCATGGATATAAACAATACCGAAAATTATGTTTTTGTGGAATCAGATTCAGCGGGTTTAATGGGAGTTGCAGCATTTAACAGCGCCAAAAATAAGTTATTGGTTACAGGAAGCACTTGGATACAGTTTGAAGTTGGATATCCGTTTTATCTCTATGATTTACAGGATGACATGTCAAGATTGGTTTACGGCAGGGATGCAAATAATGACATTATCTGCAAACCGGGTCGCGTTCCCGTCTGGTTCAATGATGATTCGGGATTCTTTATATATGGATTTAAAGATTTCCTCTATTTTAAATTTGAAGACTGGAATTATTATAAAATTCCACCATCCACCCAAAATCCAAAAATAATAGCCGGTCTTAAAATTGATAATACCATTATTGCCGTTGAAAATTTATCTTATGTTCCAGTAAAAAAAATATATAAATCGCAGTCAGACTCTGATTTCAGAATATCTAATTATAGCCTAAACGGCGAATTAATTGAGAGTTTTTCGAATCAGTATATCCAAAATGGGAAATTATTGACAATCAGTTACACTCAAAAGAACATTGAATGGTCACAATCCGCGCAGAAATTTGTATTAGCGGAATTGGAAGAGGATAAATATAACTCTAAAATTTCTATTACTGATTATACGGGATCATATTACCGGACATTTACAGACGGAAGCTCAAGAGATTATTTTCCTACATGGGGTCCGGATGGTGAGAAAATCTTCTTTATCAGAGACATAGGGTATGAAATCTCTAAAATCATGATGATTGACGTAAACCAGGGCACAGTTCAGGATTTCTTAAATCCTGCAGATTTAGGGGCACGTAGTTTGGAGAATGTTGAATATTAATTTTATGGAGGATTTATCATGTCTAAGAAGTTGTTTATTGGATTCACCTTTTATCATATTTATTTCATTCAACGCGTATGGTCAATCAAACAAAGATGAGGAGAAAAAGAAAAGACTTTCTGCAATTACTGCATTTATACAGAAGTATAATAAAGAGTTGGGGATAAGAGTAAGTGGAAACTACAATAATCTCAATAGTCTTTACTTATTCTATTCAAAGAACTATAGCAGTAATTCTGAAAACATTGTAAAAGAATTTATTAATGATGAAAAAGAGTTACCGGGAATCAACTCATTTAACCAGGATTTATTATCAGCCCGCAGTTTTAGGCAATCAGATAATATTGAAGGTATTGTTTATCAACAGGTATATAAAGGTGTAATAGTAAAGGATGCCGGTTATTTATTTCTTGTTAAAAACAATAAGATCATTCATGTTTCCGGAGATTATTATCCTGAGATTGATATAAAAACTAATCCGAAAATTACAGCATCAGCAATTCGCGAACAGATAAAAACAGAATTTAGCCATCAAACAATATTTGAAACAGGTGATCCGAAATTAAGTATTGTCGTTATAGAAATTGATGAAGATTATGAATTTAAATTAGTATATTCAGTAAGATGTATAACAGATCAGGGAGATTATACTTTATCATTTGATGCGAATAATGGTACTCTGGAGTCGAAATATTCAGAGAGTTATTATTCAAACGGTTCTGTATACAATGTCACTCCAAATCAGGGTTCGTTAACCACAAAATCACTACCAAATCTTTTGGGGACTGGTAAACTGGAAAGTTCTCAGTTTATAGTTAAAGATGGAGCAGATGGCTCCTATGCACCGCCGGATGGATCAGGAAACTTCATATATTCTTCATCCAGTCAATATGTTTCCCATGTAAATGCTTACTGGAACTGTGAAGATATGAAATCTTATCTGAACGGTTTAGGAATATCTCAACCGTATACGATGAGAAATTTTAAAATCCATACAAATGCACCACCCCATGTTGATTTCATTTATGCTGCAGTAGATTTTGGATGGACTCAATATAAAACGACAATTATGTATTTATTCGATACGGATTTCGAAATGCAAAACCGGAATGCCGGATTAGACGGCCCTGTAATCCGGCATGAATTTTCTCATATTTTTTTAAGGGCTTATTATCCTGACTATGTATCCAATCCTAATCCTTATCCCTTTAAAGGTGATCAATATTCAGAGAAACTAGCTGTGATGGAATCTCATTGTGATTATTTTGCTGTTGCAAGCAGGGCACAGTATGGTATATCTATTATCGGAGATTATCTTGATGATCCGTCCCAGGCTTGGGTACTATGGCGAAATCATGATAATAACTATGTATATAGAGATTATAATACAATAAATGTATTTGGGGGATTAGTAGGTGGTAAAACTAATGCATGGGATAGATGCCAGATTCTTACAGGTGCCTTATAGGATTTAAGGAATGATCCCGATGTGAATCCATCAATAATAGACAAAATAGTATTGAAATCCTGGCAAATGCATGACAGTGATCCTTCCTTTCTGGATGTGAGAGATAAGATGATAGTTTCAGCTAATTCACTTGGCTATTCGCAATATGTGGATGATATCAGAGATAATTTTGCTCTGCATTTAATCCCAAATTTACATAATATTGCAAAACCTGAAAATTTTGTTTGTACTAATAGTACAAGTGTGGGATCTAATCCGCATTTTCAATGGGATTCTCATCCTGAAGCTGATTATTTTCTACTTTATCGGCGTAATGCAACATATGGTACTGCCTGGGAATCCCCGATAACCGTTACAGGAAATGAATATACGGATACTGAAGTATGGATATACCCGCTGGGTGATGAGAATGATTATGTTTACAGGCTTCATGCACATTCGAGTACATATGGCACCTCAGATTCTACTGCTCATGTTCATGTTATTGGTCAACAGTTTGAAAAAAATGCAGGTGAGTTTACAAAATCAATTCCAAAAGAATTTGGATTAAGTGCTAATTATCCTAATCCGTTTAATCCTGTTACGACGATAAAATATCAGCTACCAAAAGCTTCACATGTTGCTTTAAAGATATACAATATTCTCGGGCAAGAAGTAGCAAAACTTGTTCACACAAATATGCCTGCAGGATTTCACTCAGTTAAATGGGATGCTTTCAAAGCAGCAAGCGGTACTTATATATATAGAATAACCGCTGGAGATTTTACCGCTGTTAAGAAAATGGTTGTTATTAAATAGTTACTGCATTGGCCCGGGATACCCGGGCGCTGTCGCCAATTATCGGATGACATTAGCCGGGGTATTCATTTATGCCCTTCAACATCAGTATTACATAACGACCTGCCTCAATCCACTACCCAATAATACCTTGATTATTTACGGGTAACTGGTTATATTTTAACCTTACTTTTCTATACAGGTTCTTTACTTAATACAATCAGATCAGAAACGAAATATATGGAACATGTTTATTTAGATTACAGCGCCTCGACTCCTGTTGATAAACGGGTGATCGAGAGTATGCTGCCGTATTTCAGAAGCAAATACGGCAACGCATCGAGCATACATAAATTCGGGCGGGATGCGAAGGGCGCAATAGAGAGGGCAAGATCATATATCTCAATGCTTCTGAAGGCTGCACCGGAGGAAGTTTTCTTTACAAGCGGCGGCACGGAATCGGATAACTGGGCTATCATAGGATATGCGCTGAAGAACAGTGAAAAGGGAAAGCATATCGTAACATCAGTTATCGAGCATCCGGCGGTGATCAAGGCGTGCAAATATCTTGAAACTGTTGGATTCGAGGTATCTTATGTTGATGTCGAACCTGACGGTAAGCTGGATCTCGAGAAGATCAGAAATGCAGTCAGGCCGGATACGATCCTGTTCTCATTTATGCATATAAATAACGAGATCGGAAATATCTATCCGCTCGAGGATATTGGCAATATCGCCCGGGAAAATGATATTGTATTTCATACGGATGCTGTGCAGGGATTCGGAAAGGTGGCACTGGATGTCAACAGGATGAATATCGACCTGCTATCGCTTTCCAGCCACAAAATCTACGGCCCTAAGGGTGTCGGTGCTTTATACATCCGCAGCGGCATTGAGCTCGGCAGGCACATTCACGGCGGCTCAAATGAGAAGAACATGAGGGCTGGAACGGAGAATACACCCGGGATCGTCGGATTGGGGACCGCCGCGAAACTCTGCAGGTCGGAGATCAAAAAGGAAGCGGAAACACTTACAGGACTCAGAAATTACTTCTGGGAGCGGATGCAGGAGGATATTCCCGGTGTGAAGCTTAACGGCCTTCTCGAGAACAGACTGCCGGGAAATCTGAACACTTCCATAATGGACGTGGATATGGAATCTGTTCTACTCAGCCTCGATCTTCACGGAATTGCGGTTTCAAGCGGATCTGCATGCGCAGCAGGAGGAGTAGAGCCGTCTCCCGTGATAAAAGCTTTGAAGCTTCCTCCTGAATATGGGGATTCTGCGATCAGGTGGACACTCGGAAGATTTACATCAAAAGAAGAAATTGACTACACCCTTAAGATCCTGAAGGAAGTAGTAGACAGGATCAACGGTTTGTAGTATTTAAAGCATTTATAAATGGAAAACGGGAAAAAAACAGTTGTCGTCGCTATGAGCGGCGGAGTAGACAGTTCATTGACAGCAGTTTTACTCAAAGAGCAGGGTTATAATATTGTCGGTATTACAATGAGGCTGTGGGATGAAGAGGATACCGCAAGAGCATCATTCAGTGACAACCCATGCTGTTCACTCGAAATGGCTGACGGAGCGAGGGCTGTGTGTGACCAGATCGGCGCTCCGCATTATGTGGTCGATTTCAGAGAGTTCTTCCGAAAAGAGGTTGTGGACGATTTCTACAGGCAGTATCTTATCGGTATGACCCCTAACCCATGTGTAAGGTGCAATACTTTCATAAAGTGGCAGCCTCTCGTCAGGAAGAAGGAGATGCTGGGTGCTGATCTTATCGCCACGGGGCATTATGCAAGATGCCTTTTTAACGATGCCGAGGATTATTACGAACTTCACCGTGGTATTGATTTATCCAAAGACCAGACTTATTTTCTATGGGGATTGACCGGAGAGCAGCTAAAAAACACACTTCTGCCGCTGGGAGAATATACCAAAGAAAAAGTGCGTGAGCTTGCTGCTGAATATGATCTGCCGACGGCGCAGAGGCCGGAAAGCATGGAAGTATGCTTTATTCCGGATAATAACTACAGAAATTTCATCAGTGAGAGGCTCGAGCAGGACGGTGTAACAGTGTCTACCGGAGATATAATTGATACAAAGGGTAATCTCCTGGGAAAACACAAGGGATATCATAACTTCACCATTGGCCAGAGGAAAGGCCTTGGTATAGCGATAGGCAGGCCTGCTTATGTCAAGTCGATCATTCCGGAAGATAACGTTATAGTTGTCGCCGATGATGATGAGCTAACTGCCAACCACCTGAAAGCTGAATCCATGAGTTGGATCAATGGAATACCGGTCG
The DNA here is from genome assembly GCA_028278455.1 of bacterium. Taxonomy (GTDB): domain Bacteria; phylum SM23-31; class SM23-31; order SM23-31; family SM23-31; genus JANQEH01. The sequence goes on along the minus strand of JANQEH010000248.1, from coordinate 8,703 downwards.
GGGGAAGGTTCAGGGCTGAAGTGAAGATAAGGTACAGAGATCCCGGCAAAGATGCTTATATTATACCGGAGGGAGATTCTAAGATCAGGGTGGAATTCATTGAGCCTGTCCGTGCAGTGACTCCCGGGCAGTCAGTAGTGATCTATCAGGGTGACAGGGTACTCGGCGGAGGAATAATAAGAAATTGAAAACTTATATAATTTTAAAATAACTAAAAATTCGGATTTTAAGACCATGGCTTACATAAGCGACAAAAATACCGTAAAGAAGGTAACACCCGAATTAATAAAGGCAATGAAAGGGAATAATGAAAAGGTTGCCTGCCTGACATCATACAGTTATCTTACTGCAAAAATACTGGACAGCTCGGGAATCGACCTGATCCTGATCGGGGATTCAGCAGGGAATGTTTTTGCAGGTTATGAGACCACTCTACCGGTGTCGGTAGATGAAATGCTTTATCACACAAGGGCGGTAAGCAACGGTGCTGAAAGAGCCCTGGTGATACTTGACATGCCGTTTCTCTCATACCAGTGCGGTGTGAATGATGCCGTCAGGAATGCAGGTCTGTTCCTGAAGGCAGGGGCTGAGGGTGTAAAACTTGAAGGCGGTAGACAGATTGCAGATGTGATCGAGAAACTGGTCGGTTTCGGAATCCCGGTGATGGGGCATCTCGGCCTGACCCCTCAATCGATAAGGAAATTTGGGAATTATGCCCTCAGAGGAAAGAAAAAGAACGAGCGAAAACTGATACTGGAGGATGCAAAGATCCTTGAAGAAGCCGGTGTATTTTCAATGGTACTTGAGAAAATTCCCGAAGAACTGGCGCAGGAAGTTTCAGAGTCTATATCAGTCCCGACTATCGGAATCGGTGCCGGACGGTTCTGCGACGGTCAGATTCTGGTCTCGGAAGATATGCTCGGTATGAACGAGGAATTTAAACCGAAATTCCTCAGAGAATATGCTTGTTTGGCAACTGATATGAGAAATGCTTTTAACGGTTATATTAATGATGTGAAGAATAATGACTTCCCAAACCAAAACGAGGTTTACCATAATCCCAAGGAATAGAGTGCTGATATAGTGAAATTCTATTATGACGAAGACGCCGATCTGAGCCTGCTCAGGGATAGAACCATAGCTGTGATCGGATACGGAAACCAGGGCAGGGCGCATGCGCTGAATCTCAAAGATTCAGGCCTTGATGTTGTCGTGGGATTAAGAAAAAACAGCCCAAATATTGAGGAGGCAATTACTGAAGGCCTGAAGACAATGGAGATAGCGGAGGCTTCCGAGGCAGCTTCATTGATAGTGATCCTTATCCCGGATGAGTTCCAGGCAAGTGTATATGAAAAGGATATCCGGCCGTTTTTAAAGGACGGCGATGTGATCAGCTTCGCGCATGGATTCAATCTGCTGTTTAATAAGATTATCCCGCCAGAAAATGTCGATGCTGTAATAAATTCTCCGAAATGCATCGGTTATCTTGTAAGGGAAAATTTCATAAAGGGGCATGGATTTCCGAATCTTTTCGGCGTTTACCGGGATGCTTCAGGAAAAGCGCGGGATATAGCGATTGCCTACGCAAAAGGTATCGGAGGAACAAGAACGGGCGTGATGGAATCAACAGTGAAAGAAGAAGCGGTTACAAATCTGTTTGCTGAACAGTCTATCCTTTGCGGAGGTATTGCAGAACTGATAAAGGCAGGATTCGATACTCTTGTTGAGGCAGGTTATTCACCGGAAGTAGCATATTTCGAATGCCTGCACGAGATCAAGCCTATCATCGATCTTTTCTACAGAGAGGGACTGGCCGAAATGAACCGGAGGATCAGCAACACTGCAGAATTTGGTGAGTATGTTTCAGGGAAAAGGGTGATTAACGAAGGCGTAAGAGAAGCTATGAAAGATGTCCTTGCAGATATAGAAGACGGGAAATTTGCGGACAGATGGATGAATGAAAATGAAGGAGGCTGCAGAGAATTCATGGAAATGAGAGCGAAATCAGCAGCCCATCCGATAGAAAAAGTCGGGGACAAATTAAGAAAGATGATGCCCTGGCTTAAAAAATAATTATCTCACCGTGAGGTGAATATGTTCCGATCTATATTGCAGAACCGCAGAATAGGATACATGTTATTCGAGCTTGCTGCGATTATTTTCAGCCTGTTTCTGGCAATGTGGCTGAACGACTGGAGGGAAACAAGAAATACCGAAAAACTGGTAGCCCGGGCTCTATCGAATGTTAAGAATGACATGGTTCAGAACAGCATCGAGCTTAAGAAAGCAATCGAACATCAGAAGCAGTCTGTTAAGAATATAGACAGGATGCTCGAGCTTGTGAGAGAGGGAAGGGACCTTCCACCCGGAACAAGATGGAAAGGAATTATGCTCCCTGACCTGTTGTCTGCCTCTTTCGATGTTATGAACTCAGCCAATCTGCTTTCGCATGTTGATTATGATGTCGCTAAATTGCTGACCATCTGTTTTACTATACAGGCAAACACCAAAAAGCTGACAGATACATTTCTACAGGGCATGATGTCCAATCCTGATTTGATGACAAAATTGAATGAAGATACTTTAATGTATTTGAAAATGGGAATACAGAATGTTCTCCTGACTAATTATGTTCAGCTTTTGGAAAGATATGATCTTGTGCTGGAGGAATTGAATAAACTGAATATCGAATAAGAATTTTCTATTAAAGGTAACAATATGAATAATAAAGAAACAAGAAGGTCATTCCTCAGGAAAACAGCAGTATTGGGAGCGGGAACAGCGCTCATACCCTGGCTTTCGTTCAGCTGCAGGTCTGAAAGAGAATTCGATATACTGATAAGGAACGGGGAAATATTTGATGGCCTTGGCGGAGAGCCGTTCACGGCTGATATCGGGATAACCGGAGACAGGATAACCGCTATTGGAAATCTGGATAATGCTGTAACAAAAGAGATCATTAATGCAGAAGGATTGTGTGTTTCACCCGGTTTTATTGATATACACACTCATACCGGCCGGAATGTTTTCAGGCATCCGAAATGTGAGAGCAAAATACGGCAGGGTGTAACTCTCGATATCAGTGGAAACTGTGGAAACTCTACCTTTCCAAGGCCGAAGAAAAGAAAGTCCGAAATATTGACTTCTGATGATTTCAAAAATTATATTGATGAACTGGAAGATTTTCAAGAGAGATCGTTTGCATTGAACGGAAGTTCGTTTATCGGGCACGGTACGATCAGGTCTGCTGTATTCGGTGTTCAGGACAGGGCTCCCGACAGCAGAGAATTTCAGCTGATGAAGGATCTCCTTAGAGCCGGAATGGAGCAGGGGGCGTTGGGAATGTCTACCGGACTGGAGTATGTTCCGGGATTCTATGCGGAAACCGACGAGATAGTCGAGCTATGTAAAGTAGTGGCTGAATTTGACGGTGTGTACGCTACTCATATGAGAAATGAAGACGAATCGCTTATAGAGGCTTTGAACGAGGCGGTCGATATTACCCGGAGGTCGGGAGTGTCTCTGCAGATCTCACATTTGAAGGTTCTGGGGTATCCTAACTGGCATAAAATCGACGAAGTTCTGGAAATAATAGATAAGGGACGGGTTGAAGGATTAAATATACATGCCGACAGGTATCCGTACCTTGCTTACAGCACCGGCTTGTCATTGTTTTTTCCGGAGTGGGCACTTGAAGGGGGCTCGCGTGAATTCACAAAAAGACTGGAAGACAATTCTGTCAAAAGCCGGATGAGAGATGAAACTAATTCCCGGGCTCATGAGAACGGCGGTTGGGATACCGTGATGATCGCCGGAACAAGCCAGAACTCAAACAGGAAATACCTCGGCAGGAGACTCGGAGAGATTGCTGAAAGCGAGGGAAGGAAGCCTTTCGATGTAGCAAGCAGCCTCATCTTGTCGGAGAAGGGCAACATTTCCATAGTAGGATTCGGGATGAATGATGAAAACACAGAGAGGATAATAGCAGAGCCGTATTTAATGATCGGTTCTGACGGTTATGCTACGACCGAAGAGATGGCGCGCAGGGGAAAACCGCACCCGAGGTCGTTCGGGACATTTCCAAGAGCAATCAGGGAATATACTGTCAAAAAGAAAACAGTTTCTCTCCCTGATATGATAAGAAAGATCACATCACTGCCGGCCGAGAAACTTCGTCTGAAAGACAGAGGAGTTTTAAAGAAAAATTCATTTGCGGATATTACAATATTCAACATCAATACTATTAAGGATAAGGCTACATTTATTGAGCCCTGGCACTATGCCGAAGGTATCGAGTATTTGATGGTAAACGGCAAAATCGTTTTAAAGGATTCAGTCCAAACCGAAGCTCTGCCGGGTAAAGTGGTTATGCCTGGGTAATTTCAGTCTTAATATTTTATTGCTTTAACAACAGCCATTTCACAACGATTACATTGTTTTCTCTGCTCTTTGTGGGCCGGAATCCAGTGTCTCGATTCTGATTTCTAATCCACTTTAGTTATAAATATTCTTTTAGTTACTGATCCGGAACGTGGAGTATGTCCTGATCCTTATCCAATATTAAAATGTATAATCTTACCTCCTTTTGGATTCCGGCTTTCCCCTGCAGAAATGAAAGGAGTAGTAAATGGAATCAGTAAAGAACTGGAAATCAGTATCTTTTCACCTTTTCAAACAGTCCACAAAATTCCGCCGTACCCGCGGAGGCGGGAATCCAGAGTCTGATTCTTACGATTATGGCTGCCTCAGGCTTCAGCCTGAGAAATTATCAAGAAATATATTATTCAAAAGCTTCAGGCGAAACCTGAAGCTGCCGGTGTGTTACTAACCTTGAATACTCATCAGGGATTTCCCGCAATAAAATGGCTATAAAAAGGCTCCGGAATACTAAATCCGCACATCATAAATTATCGGTTCGGGAATTGTGTGTTATGAATAATTATGATAATAATTTTATTGAAAATTTGAGTTTTTTTTGGTATAATTAGGTTTTTACAAAACTCAAAATTAAGGAGAAAATCATGGGTATGTATGTAGGCCGCGGAAGAAAAGCCAGACGCTGTTACGGTTTTGACGAGATTGCGCTTGTACCTGGAGATAAGACTATAAATCCCAACGATGTGGATTCATCCTGGGAATTCGGTGGAAAGAAATATCCTGCGCCTATTATTGCCGCCGCCATGGATGGTGTTGTTGATACCAGGTTTGCTATAGCAATGGGAAAATTAGGCGGTTTAGCCTGCCTGAATCTTGAAGGTGTGCATACAAGGTATGAAAATCCTGATGAAGTTTACGATAAGATCGCAGAAGCATCTAATGACGAGATCACGAATCTCCTTCAGGAATTTTACCAGCAGCCGATTAAAGAAGAGCTAATAGGAAAGCGCATTGAAGAGATCAAGGCAGCCGGAGTACCTGCAATGGTGTCTTCAATACCGCAAAAGGCTGACAGATACGGCGACATAGCCCAGGAAGCAGGTGTAGATATATTTGTAGTTCAATCCACGGTTACTACAACTGTACATGTATCCACAGAATATGAATCGCTTAATTTCGAGAAATTCTGCAATAAAATGAAAGTCCCGGTCATAGTAGGCAATACGGTTACCTACAGCGTAGCGCTCGATCTGATGGAAGCAGGAATAGACGGACTTCTTGTAGGGATCGGCCCCGGTGCGGCATGCACGACGCGTGGTGTTCTCGGCCTAGGTGTCCCGCAGGTTACCGCTACGGTAGACTGTGCAGCCGCGAGGAACGATTTCTACGTGAAGACAGGAAAGTACGTTCCGATCATAACTGATGGCGGAATGTCGACAGGTGGAGATATCTGTAAGGCATTTGCGTGCGGAGCGGATTCTGTGATGGTCGGTTCAGCATTTGCAAAAGCGAAAGAAGCTCCGGGAAGAGGCTACCACTGGGGTATGGCAACTCCACATGCTAACCTACCGAGAGGAACAAGGATCTATGTGGGGACCAACGCCTCTCTCGAACAGATACTATACGGCCCGGCGGAACTTGATGACGGAAGTCAGAACCTTGTTGGAGCGCTTCTGACCTCAATGGGCAGTATAGGCGTTTCCAATCTCAAGGAATTCCAGGAAACTGAGATCATCATAGCTCCCGCTATAATTACCGAAGGTAAGGTCTTTCAGAAGGCCCAACAGGTCGGTATGGGAAAATAATCCGGAAAATTTAATAAAAGAATAGAACGGAAACAATAAACCGGATCAGCTTTATTTTGGCAAAATCGGGGGAGAATATTGCCAGTTTTACGCCGTCCGGTTAAAATTGCTGGATTAATTCAAAGAATTTACATGCTTTGCCAGTTGAGATTTCTTCCTGGCTGCATTCTTCTTATGCAGAAGACCTTTACCGGTCATTTTGTCCAGAAGTGAAGATGCTTTTTTCAGGTTCTCTACTGCAGCTTCTTTGGAATCGCTCTGACCGACTTCTTTGATAGCCGTGTTCATTTTTGAACGGTTCTTACGGTTTCTCAAGTTCTGCTTAGCGCTGAGAACGATTCGCTTTTTTGCTGATTTATGATGTGCCATCTTTCTTTCCTATAAATTGCAAGACTTTAAATTTAAACAAATATTCCGGTATAATCAACAAAAAAATCAAACAGTTTTTAACATAATATAAATAATTACATATACTGCTAAAGATTTTAGTCTGCACTTACCGATAAAATAATAGTTGTAGTTTTATTTTGAATAGAATATATTATAGTCTATGCCTACTGAAGAAGAACAACTGGTACAGGAGGGAAAGGCAGCCTCGTCTTTTCGGGAACAGCTTATGGCGGGCCAGCTCGATGAAGCCAAAGTAACCGAAAGAGAGCACGCCCTTCCACCCCAGGCAATAGCATCGATCGTCAATTCCGTGTTCGATACACTAATTATGCAGGAAGAGAGATTTCTTGATGCCATCGAACTGGGGAAGAGGTACAGCCTCCCCAAAGACAGGATAAATGATGTAATTTATCTTGAGTTCCGAAGTCTGATCAATGAAGGGGATGTAGATAAAGCGATCCAGTGGGCAATGCAGAACAACCTTCCCGATTACGAGATTTCCCGGGCGGCTCTGAAAGGCATCGAGAATGCAATAACCAATCAGAAGATAGAACTGGCGATCCAGATTAAACACGATTACAATATTACCGAGGAACAGATTGGCAATACCTGGCAGATCGGTTATGATACCGCGATCCAGTATGGTAACTTTTATGATGCAGCCCTGCTAAGCAGGGAATTCGGTGTTTCAGAAAGGAAGACCATAATTACAGCTGCAAAGGCCTACAGAAAAGCTCTTAAGACTGCGGATTTCACCAAGCTTGGAAATATCGAAAGAGAATTCAGGATATTCAACGATTCGCATTTTTCTCTTCTTGGAGACGAGGACGGCAGAAGTCTGATAAAAATCACTGAGGATTTCCTGAGAGAGAAACTCCAGTCCGACCATTTCCGCGATGCAGTCAAGATGATAGAGGAATTCGGAATATTATATAAAAATATCACTAACCATACTCTCCGGGACCTCGTACATTTTGTCTATACACAGGCAATCCATATACATAAAATGCTCCTCGAAGTGAACCGCTACGACGATGCTGTATGGTTCAAAAATGAATTGAACCTACAAGAGGAGAATACTCCGGATAAGATCCACAGAGAGATATTCAACCAGGCAGTGGAATATCATAACAGAATATTGAAGCAGAAAAGCTTTTCACAGGCAATCAAGATCAAAGAAGACTATGAACTTGTAGGTGAATACAGCAATGCTGAAAGCCTTGATGTGATTCAGAATACAGTACTTGAGGTTCTGGGTAACCTGATAGAAAAAGGGGAGACAAAGGCCGGAAATTCGATCAAAAAGGAATACAATATTCCGCAGGAAGAAGTAGAACAGATCGCCAAGAATGTCGTTGTCAATGCCTTAAAGGCCGGAGACCATGACAGGGCGATCGATATCGTCGCTAAATTCAATATGGATGTCAAAGACTTTGATATACAGGCAGCATCAAAAGAGGCTTTCGACCAGAGTTATCAAAGCGGGTATTTCGAAACTGCAGCGGATCTGGGATACATTTTCGATATTGATATCCCGGAAGTTAAGGAAGCCGCTGCAACGATCTGGAGAGATCTGATGATGAGGCAGGAATTCAGGAAAGCCCTTGCCGTTAAAAAGAAACATAAACTCACAAAAAAGCATACAGAGAAGATAGCTAAACAGGAATATGAAAGACTTCTGGGAGAAGATGATGTGGAGAAAGCCCAGAGAATACGGGATGATTACAGAGTAAATGTCAGCTTTTTCTCATGGTTGATAGAGTTTATCAAGAAGATCCTTTCAATTTTTTTCGGCGGTGGGTCCCCGAAACAAGTGCAGCCGCAGCAACCGGAACTCAATGAAGATATTGCAAACGGTCAGGAGGAAGAACCTGCTCCCCAGCAATAAAAAAGCGGCACGATTAATCATGCCGCTTTGTGAGGAATTTGGCTATTGGTATTCCCTCGTGTAAAGAGAATTTTATTACTGATTAAGACTATTTCATTTTCAAAATTTAAGACTAAGTAAATAATGCAAGTACGTTCTGCGGTATTACATTCGCCTGCGCCAGCTGTGCAGTTGCTGTCTGCTGAAGTATCTGCAGTCTTGTGCTGTTCAGCTGCTCGTTTGCGATATCCGCATCCATAATTC
>JANQEH010000197.1 GCA_028278455.1 bacterium | reverse complement strand
GCGTTTTTCTCCGGATGGACGCTTCATCGCATACTCGGCAAGCTATAACGGCAACGTTGATATTTACGTGATACCCAGTTCTGGGGGAATGCCCAAAAGAGTAACATACCAATCCCATTATGACAGGATGGTAGACTGGCACCCTGATGGAGAGCATATTCTCTTCGCATCCGGACGCGAAAGCGGCAGACAGTCATTCAGCCAGTTTTATCTTGTAAATAAAAACGGGGGTTTTCCGGAGAAGCTTTCTGTCCCATATGGTGAACTTGCGAGTTTCTCACCGGATGGAGATCACCTGGCTTATATAACAAAGATAACAGAAGATTATCCTTTCAAGCGTTACCGGGGGGGGCTGGCTTCTGATATAATTATCTACGATCTAAGGAATAATACAGCTGAGAACATAACCAATAATAATGCTAATGACGGAAAACCGGTATGGGTAGGCAATAAGGTTTATTTTCTCTCCGATCAGGCAGAAAATATGCGGTTGAATATCTGGATGTATGATGTCGATTCAAAAACATCTTTACAGGTAACTAGGATCAATGATTTCGATATTTCATTTATGTCTGCAGGAATAAATGACATTGTTTTTGAGGCCGGAGGCACATTATATCTAATGGATCTGGGAACACACAGATACAATCCTGTAAATGTTGAGGTAGTAAGCGATCTGTCAGCAGAGATGCCGAGATCAATAGATGTCAGCAGCAGGATATCTAATGCTGCGGCCTCTCCTGAAGGGAAAAGGATCGTTTTCGAGGCACGCGGCGAATTATTCAATGTCCCGGTGAAAGAAGGTTTTGTAAAGAATATTACGCAGAACAGCGGTGCATTTGACCACTCTCCTGCCTGGTCACCAGACGGTAAATATATCGCATACTGGAGCGATAAATCAGGTGAATACGAGATATACCTCCAGGAATGCGGCAGTGATTCAGAGGCTGAAAAACTGACTAACAGGAAAAAAGGATACGGATATACTCTTTACTGGTCTCCTGACAGCAAGAAGATCACTTTCATTGATGAAACCAATGATATTTCGATAATAGATATAGAAAGCAAAGATGTAACGGTCGCAGGCAATACTATATGGAATGTCGGGCATGGCGGGAGATACGGATTTCCGATCTCCTGGTCACCCGATTCAAAATGGATCGCATTTGCTCGAGGTCTGGACAACGCCAACAACGCTGTATTTATTTATAATCTTGAGAGCGGTGAATTAAATCAGGCTACCAGCGGATTCTATGAAGACACAAATCCTGTCTTCAGTAAAGACGGAAAATATTTGTTTTACCTGACCGACCGGAATTTAGCCGCCGCTTACTCAGGAATGGGTGATGGTACCTGGATATATCCAAACACTACACAAATAGCAGCATTGAGCCTGAAAAAAGATATACCTTTCCTGCTCAGCCCTAAGAATGACGGATTGGAGAAGAAAAAGAAGAAAACATCAAAAGACACGTCAGGTGTAAAGGTTGAGATTGATTTCGACGGTCTTGAATCAAGGCTGACTATTCTGCCTCCAAGAGCCGGGAATATATTCAGGCTTATGCCTTTCGAGGGTAAACTAGTATTCTTCAAATTTCCCAATACAGGTTCGGGAGAAAGGTCATCTTCTCTGATCTATTATGATCTAGAAAAAAGGGAAGAAATGACTATAATATCTGATGTTAACTTTGCCTCTGTTACTGCTGACGGTAAATCATTGTTAGTCAGGAGCGGCAGAAGATACGGTATAATTAAAGCGGCACCAAAACAGAAGATCGACAAACCTATACCCACAAACGGACTTGTAATGAACCATATTCCCCGTGAGGAATGGAACCAGATATTCCAGGACACCTGGAGAAGACACCGCGATTTCTTTTATGACGCTGATATGCATAAGGTAGACTGGGATGAGATGCGCGAAAGGTACGGATCATTATTAAGAGACGCCCGGACGCGCTGGGATGTAAATTTTATTCAGAGAAATCTGGTATCGGAACTCAGCGCAGGACATACTTATTCCAATGTCGGTGATGTTGAAAGGGTCCAACCGATAATCACTGGATACCTGGGAATTGACTGGGAAATGAATAATAACTTGTACCGGATCAAACGGATCGTTAAACCGGCTGAGTGGGATACAGAAGTCAGGTCTCCTTTTGACAGGCCGGGTGTGGAAATAGAAACCGGTGATTATATTCTTGCAGTAAATGGAATTGAGCTGGATCCTGCAAAAGATCCCTATGCGGCATTCGAAGGTCTTTCAGGTAAGACTATTTCACTGACAGTCAGCAATACAGGTAATGTCGGGGATTCGAAAGAACACATAATAGAGTGTCTCACCCAATTTGAAGAGATACAGTTAAGATATCTTGAGTGGATAGAGAACAACAGAAAAATGGTCGACCGCCTTTCTAACGGACAGCTTGGGTATATTTATATGTCAAATACTGCAGGACGCGGCCAGCTCGAGCTTGTAAGGATGTTTTACGGGCAGCTTGATAAAAAAGGTTTTATAATCGATGAGCGTTTTAACGGCGGTGGACAGCTTGCGGACAGATTCCTTGAACTGCTGCAAAGACCGGTAGTTTACAACCTCCACTGGCGGCATGGCAAAGATCACACCCAGCCTGTGAAAACCAATCCCGGGCCTATGGGTATGCTTATTAACGGCTGGGCGGGATCCGGCGGTGATGGACTCCCATGGGCATTTCAGGAATTGAAAGCAGGCCCTATAGTCGGTGAAAGGACTCTAGGTATACTTGTAGGACCTGCAACAGGCCATACACTTATCGACGGAGGAAGGATAACCGTTCCGGGAGCAAGGCTGTATGACAACGACGGCCACTGGTTCTGGGAAGGTGAAGGTGTTGCTCCAGATTTCGAAGTATGGGATGATCCCAACTTGATTGTACAGGGACGTGATCCTCAGATAGAGAAAGTAGTTGAAGAAGTAATGAAACTGCTCAGGGCAAATCCACCTAAGATGACACCCGCACCACCGCTCGAAGACCGAACGGCAAGGGGCTTGAAAAAGAAGAAATAAGTTAATAATAAGAAACCCGGAGTTCTGCTCCGGGTTTCTTATTATTATTTAAATATCTTTAATTCTTATAGATCCTGTTCTTATCGACCTTAGCCGGATCGCGGTAGTAATATCCAACACCGTTCTCGAGTACTTCAGCGTATTTAGGGACATTTGTAATTTGAATTTCTTTATCCGGATTGGCAAGAGAGAATTGGTTCATTATCTCCAGAATCACAGAACAATGCTGCCCGACCCTTTTTTCCATTGGCCATCCGGTCTCATCATATGGAACAAATAGTTTTTTCTGCTCTGATAATCTCAAGAGAAAATCATCCTTTCCGTTAAGCAGCAGATCAACTGTTTTCGGACCTGTTGGTTGATCCAGAAACGGGATGGGCGCTTCGAGAAGAAACGGCATTGTATCGGAATGGTCACCTATCTCTCTGTGTGATAATCCCCTGAATCCTCCCGGTGAAGGCTCGACATGATTTTCGAATCCTTCCATGGCATTGACATACATGGATGCTATCGTAGCGATCTCGATCGATTTTTGAGGAGCTACGATACAGTTTGTAACCGGAAACATAGTCTCTGCGCCATGGATATCTATAGCAATATCGACTTTCTCCTCTCTCATGATCTGCATAGCAGCATAGGTAACTCTCTCCATTAACGGACCATCAGGTCTGCCTGGCCATGTCCTGTTTGTATTTCTGACATCGAGGAATGATAGTAACTGTTTATCAGGATAATGTACATAAACGTCGGGATCAGGCCACTGATCAAGAGGTGAAGCATTGCGGTTTCCCATTCTGAATTTCTTACTGCCCCACGCGGTGGAGATATCAAAATATAGAGGATAACCGTCACCCGGTTTTGTATTTCTGCTGCCGCTGTTATTGAATTGAGGTATTATAATAAGAGTGCCCTTATCAAGAGTAGCATTCTCGAGAAAGATCAGTGCGGTCAATATAGCTGCCGGTTCATTAGAGTGAGTATTTGCAATAAGCAGTGTTTTACCGCCCTTTTCCTTACCCTGGAGAAAGAATATATGTGTATCTGCTGCGGTTCCTTCAAGACTTTCGCAATACTCGCTAAGCATTGCAACCTTTGTTACTCCCGGCCCGGCAATAATCGGAAGTTGATAGTGCCGATGCCCATAGAACTGCACTGCAGTTCCTGAGAGGACCGCAAGTACTATTACAGTAATTAATATCTTTGTGATTTTGGCATTCATTAGTAAATGATCCTGTATTATCTTATCCTGAATAATCTTAATATAATCGGCGTTATAACTATTAGGTACAGCAGCATTTTCTGCCTGTCTTCTTTTTCACGTATAAAATTCCAGATAAGCAGACCGGCAATAAATGCGCTTATAATGTAGTATATTATCATGACTACAGGCATAATTGAACTCCTTAAATATTACATGCTCCATCTAACCAGAAAACTCAATTCCGAGCTGAAAATTATCATCAGCATCCCTATTATTGTTATTACAATCCAGGGCAGCCATGTGGTCTTCAGGAAAGACCAGTAAGTACCCTCATATTTTGTGAACATTATCGTCAGCCTTCCTATCAGGGCTGTAGGCGGAAGTCCATCCCCAAGAGGCCAAATAAGGCTTAATCCGGCAATGACAACGGTTGCATGAAGCCCCATGGAATCCAGAAACCAGACTAACGGTATTCCAACAATCGCTGCTCCACCATATGTTAAGATACCTTCTGAAATTGGTATTATTAATATCAAAAGGATATATAGAAGAACCAATGGGGTACTGAGAACTGCGAATGAAATTAGTCCTCTCACACCGGTAACAGTCATTATCTGCTGAAGAGAGCCCACTATAGCCATTGTCGCCAGCAGCGGCGTCAGCTTCTTAACCGTATCTCTTGAAAGGATAAGAAAATTCAGTTTTTTAGGGCTGACAAGCAATGCTACAGCTGCAGCAATTGTAAATTCCAGGGGAAGGCCCAGTATCGGCAAAGTGAAAGGCAGCAGCCGTGACACTAAAACGAGACCGAAGAATACAAGAAACGGAAGCAGTACTCTCCACATACTCATTCCGGCCGGGACATCAGGCATATCCTTCAGTACTTCTTCAAGTTCAAGGTTGCTTTCCCTTTTCCATCCAAGAACAAAGATCGTAAACGCTCCGAGCATCAGTACCGGAATACCAAGTGGAAGCTCGAATCCCACATAAGGTATGGCAGTCCCGGCAGAAATTATCATAGCCCATATATTGACCGGGGGTGCTGCAGCACTTAATCCTGCAATAATGAATAGAATAGCGGCAACTCTCTTTTTAGGTATTCCAAGATATCCGAGGGCAAGCGCGCATGGGGTTCCAACAGTAAGTATAGATATGCTGCCGGCACCTGTAAGAGCTCCGGGAATTAGTATAACGAACATCAATAGGAGCAGGACGACAACACGCTTGTAGTAGAAGGTTCTAATGATACCCCTGACAACATAATTAACTCCGCCGGATTCGGCAATGATCGTAATAAAAATTGTTGCTGTGCAGAATACGAGGATCACATCCAGATAAGTAAATGTTCCCTCGACAAGGTGTCTTGCCAGCTGGGCCAAAGGTGGAGCTTGTACGATTAGAGCTCCTGCAATTCCACCTGCAACAGCAGATGAAAGCATACATAGCTCGACCGACAGTTTACGCCATTTAGCAATAACATAAGCTGCTATCATTACCAGGAGAATCAATGCAATAGCCATATCGTGATCTCTGAATTTTATCTAAACGGTCTATACTCCTGTAAAACACCGGGATATTTATTCCAAAATATTGAATACTATTCTTTGAACATCTTTTTGACAATACCCACAATATTAAGAGCGTATTTCACCTCGGACAAAGGAATGTTTTTATTGTTTGCGATCTTCGTAAATCGTCCGTCCTTATTACTGTCATTGACAACAATTATATAATCTGCAAACGGTGCAACTGCATCGATCATTCTTTCGTTGTGACTTCCTGCCGCGCCTCTTTTAGACTCACCCCCGGCATGGACAGCCACTATAAATATACCGTTTGATTTACAGTGTTCAATGATACTCGAAATACGGTTTATTTCATCTTCAACCGTCAAACCTGAGGCTCCCATCCCCTTGAGGCTTGCCCCTATTGCAAAGATAATTGTTTTGTAGGGAGTTCCTGAAGGAAATTTCTCCAGATCGGTTTTAACCTTTACATGAAATCCTTTACCGGATTTCGCACCGCTCAATCCCACACCGTTGCTGATCATCTCAGTAGTCGGAACGTCGCAGTAATCATATTTTACCTTTGCCTGATCCAGAATAACGTTCAGAGTATTTACATCTGCGCTCTGACCGGCAGATGTTGTAAGTACAGGTATCTCAGTAACCGGGACTGCCTCCTGGGCTGTCCCGGTAAACGGAATTACAGCTGCAGACAGCAACATGATTATTGATCCAATGAATCTCTTCATATATTATTCTCCTAAATGCATTTATAATTTGATCCGGATAATCTATTTATCTTTTTTTACCGGTTTCAGGTTATTGTATTTAACCAGTTCTCTCAACCACCATTCCGGATACTCGATCTGTTTTCTGTTCCTCTCTTTTACATTATATATCCATAAATGATTATACTTGACGAGGAGCTGGTCTCCGAGTTCCCACCAGGCGTCAACAACAAGATTAGCATTATTGTTGCAATAATC
>JANQEH010000187.1 GCA_028278455.1 bacterium | reverse complement strand
AATCCCTATTAAGTAAAATATATTATCTGATTTTTATTGTTTTATACACAGTTGCAGCACCAGGATTTTCAACCGGCAAACAGCAGGTTACTTTCCAGGAATTTGATATTACTATGACATCAGGCAGATTCGAGCGTCACTTCAGGATTCATATTCCTGAAATCCCTGTTGATTCTTATCCTGTTGTTGTTGCTTTTCACGGTGCATTCGATACCGGACCAGATTTTCAGACTTATGCCAGACTCGAGGACTACGGTGACAGACTGGGTATGATTACTGTATATCCTGACGGTTACGGTGGGTCCTGGGCTAACGGTAATGGAAGTATTGTCGATAAAGCAGGTGTCGATGATGTGAAGTTTTTCAATGAGATCATTGAATTCCTGCAAAACAGCTATAAGATAAACATGGATAGAATCTACGCCGTGGGTCATTCTAACGGAGGGATGTTCTGCCATAGACTTGCACGTGAAAACCATAAAAAGCTTACTGCTTTTGTTACCGTCGATGCGACTATTCCTCAAAACATTTATAATAATTACCGAATACCCACAGAAATACCTGTACTAATGATAAATGGTGATAAAGACCGGAAAGTCCCGTTCAAAAGTACACATCAGCACGGTAGAATCGGTGTATGGGATGCACTAAAGCTTATGCTGAAGAACAACGTATGTGATCCTGATACCAGGAAAACACATTACCTTCCTGATATAGAGAAAGATAATAAGAGAGTTAGAAGAGAGACATATTACAATAAAAGTAATGAACCTAAGGTAGAATTGATCGTAGTTGAAGGTGGAGGACATGAATGGTATATTGGAGACGCATATAACAACGAGGTTATAATAGATTTTCTCTACAGATACTCTAAATGAATAAAACAATCATCCCCTGAAACCGTTAAAGAATTTGCCGATAACCTTATCCATGGCATATAAAACACCGGCACCGATTCCCCCTAATACGAAAAACTTGCTAACACTGCTGTAGCTCTGCGCAAAATCATTCAGTTTCTGCTGAAATGTTTCCGAGAAATTCAACTGACTTAATATTCCGTAAATATTGCTGAAGTCAATATAATAGACTAATGCTGCTGCGAAGCTCACACCAACCAGAGCAAACAAAAATATAAGCGGATCAACCTCCTTTTTTGATTCAAATTCAAGTTGTTCATCACGTATTCGGGACATCACAGAGTCTGTAAAATGTTCATTTAAATCAACTTTCAGTTCTTTATCCAATTCACCGAAAATCATCTCATAATTCTCCAGCTTCTTCATGCATTCTGTGCATGAACGGAGATGTTTCTCAATCAGGCTCTTCTCGGTTTTTGAGATCCTATTATCCAGATAACTCTGAATCTTATCATCTGACAAATGTGAACCTGTCATGTTACATCCTCTTTTTCATAACTGTTCAACAATCTTTCTTTCAGCATTTTTCTGGCGCGGTAAACATAACTGCTTACCGTACCGACCGGTAGTTCAAGTACCCCGGATATTTCCTCATATCCCATACATTCGATATGATATAATGTCAAAATCACCTTGAACTGCACCGGCAGCCTCTCTATCTCTGTTCGAAGTAATTCTGATACGTTATTGTCCTCGACAATTTGGCTGGGTTCCCTTTCTTCAAGTTTAACGTCGTCTAGTGTGAACTCCTCGGGTGAATTATCTTCAAATAAGGGTATCTTCTTTTTCTCTATATGGCTAATACACGTATTATAAGCGATTTTTGCTATCCAGCTTGATAATTTGGACTCAAACTTGAAAGTGTTCAGATTCTTATATACTTTTAGAAATATATCCTGACACAGATCCTCTCTGACAGTCTCATTTGATTCCATGCGCGACACAACATGAAATACCAGCCTTTTATTCATTTCAACGATATCCCTGAACAGGTCTACTCTACCCTCATTAATATCGTGGATCAATTGTTTTATATGTATCTCGCCTTTGACCATATATTAATATAGACATATAATATAGTTTTTTGTTGCAATTATTAAATATTTTTGTGCAATAAATCTAAAACTCATCTGTCTACTTTAGCATGAAAGGAAATCACAGGAGGAAAAATGAACGGAATTCTTGATCCAGAAGTAATAGGTCCAATAGGATTTTTTCTTATAGTAGCTTTTATTGTTAAATGGGCATTAGAACACAGGATAAAATCAAAATTGATTGAAAAAGGTGTTGATACTGATACAGCAAAAATGCTGCTACAGACGCGCGCTTCTACATCCGGTTCAGGCTCTTATCCATCATCATTGAAGTGGGGACTTGTACTTATTGCTATAGGGGCGGCATTTCTTATAAGTGAATTCTCGCCGAGATACTGGAGTGATTACGGTACCATGGCTTTAGTCTTCATTTTTGCCGGTGTAGCTCTAATAGTGTATTACATTTTCGAGCTGTTTGCTGCAAAAAAGCAGCAGTGATTCTGTTTAGGAGACTTTATACAACCGGCCATTAAGCCCGAATGACAAGTTCGGGCTTTTTCTATTATTAACCTTCAAATATCAATATCATCCAAGTATTTATTTATACTCATCTTCATTAATAATAAGGCTTGACTTTTTAAACCTCTTTCCTTATTTTCAGGCTGAAATTAAATATCCTTCCATCATGGCTTTATTCATGATCTCCACAGATTAATTTGCATTGAATTTGAAATAGTCTATGATCTAAAAAATTATTGAACGGAGGCTTTCGATGAAAAGAGCATTTTCTTTTCTTCATAGAATGATAGTAGTTGGAATCCTGCTTTTCTCGATTATTCAACCTGTAACAGCCCAGCAGGTCGACATGGAACTTCTGGCAGATATTAAAGCGAGATGCATTGGACCGGCCGGAATGAGCGGAAGAGTATCCGCGATAGATGCCGTTACAGAAAATCCCGATATATTTTTCGTCGGTGCTGCAACAGGAGGCCTGTGGAAAACTGTTAACGGCGGTATAACTTTCGAACCGGTATTTGATGACCAGCCTGTATCCTCTATAGGTGCCATAGCCATTTTCCAAAAGAATCCGGCAGTAGTCTGGGTAGGTACTGGTGAAGGCGGTGTTAGAAACAGCGCAGGTGTCGGTTTCGGGCTTTTTAAAAGTATTGACGGTGGAGATACATGGGAGTTTATCGGGCTTAGCAATACAGAAAGAATAAATAGGATTGTACTTCACCCTGATGATCCAGATATTGCCTATGTCGCTGCTATGGGTACAGCCTGGGGTGAAAACACGGAACGAGGAATATATAAGACAACAGACGGAGGTAAATCCTGGAACAGGATCTTATATGTCGATGAAAAAACAGGCGGGTCCGATATAGTCATCGATCCTGAGAATCCGAATAAATTATTTGCCTCAATGTGGCAGTACAGGCGCTGGCCATGGTATTTCAAATCAGGTGGTGAAGGCAGCGGTCTGTATCTGACATATGACGGGGGCGAGAACTGGAAAAAGATAACAACGGAAGAAGGAATGATTGACAATGAACTCGGAAGGATCGGTATTGCAATAGCGAATAGTAATCCGGAGGTTGTTTATGCAGTCGTTGAATCGAAGAAAAATGTACTCATCCGTTCAGATGACGGCGGAAAATCCTGGAAGACGGTAAATAAAAGTACAATGATACACGGAAGGCCTTTTTATTATACAAATCTCAGGGTTGATCCTCTGAATGAGAACAGGTTGTATAGCGTGCAATCTCTATTATGGGTAAGTGAAGATGGCGGGAAAAATTTTGAAATAGTAGTACCCTGGGCAAGTATCCATCCGGACTACCATGCTCTTTGGAT
>JANQEH010000049.1 GCA_028278455.1 bacterium | reverse complement strand
TTCCATTTAGCAGGTAGGCCCTTATAGAGGGGAATTTAAAATTATCAACCGGAAAATTTTTATAATTTATTGATACTGTCAACACACTGTTCTCAGCCTTCGGATCTAAAGCAGGCCCATCAAATATCCACCCTTTTTTGCCACCTTCTTCAATTATGAAATCAGCAATCTTGTCAATGCTTTCCCTTATGTTCATAATAATATCCATATCATTATCATTATAAACATATATCTTCTCTACGTTACCCGTCCTGATAACAGGGATGTCTGCCGGGAAGAAATCTGGGATATTGTATATTAGAAAATATGACTTGCCGTCAGGGAATTTCTTGGTCAACCCCATAATATTACCCTGACTTCTAACGGGATTTTTATTTACAGCACATCCAATAAAAGAATATAATGATGCAATAATTAAGAGAATAGAAAAATGAATTGACCTGTAGTGTGATAATTTTAAAGGCATCAGGAAAACAGCCCTAAATAACTTATTCTATATTTGTTTTCTTAATACTTTTGTTATTATATTAGAATATCTCCCGTGGCGAGAATATAAATGCTCCGCAATAGTACTAAAAGATTTTAATATAGTCAAGGTAATTGAATATAAATCCATATGGAAAATATTCTATGAATAAAATCATAACCGCTTCAGTATTGGGAAAAGCACCCGCTGCAGCTAGTCTGCTCATTACGGGGATACTGCTGACTGGAATGGTGATCCAGGGGTATCCTAACGCACCGAAAGGAATTCTTATCGGAAACAGTTGGAATTCCACAACAAGAGAATTAGATGTAGTTTTTGCAGAGCAAACTGTACTGGATCTCGGCACAAGAGGAGTAAAGAAGGTCCAGGTGTGGACAGAAATCATTGACTGCGAAGGAAAAGAATTCACCTGGGTGGTAGAATATAATAACGGATTCCGTCAGGAGATCATATCACAGAAGATAAGGTACGACCGGTTTAGAACCTATATTGAAAAGACATTTCGACGGAAAATCTGGAACAGTAATACTAAAGAATTGATGGATATAAGTGGAGAGTGCAGGATCATGCTTTTGGATAAAGAATTAGACAATAACATTGTAGCATTAAAGAAAATTATAATAAAATGATCTTTTTTTGAAATTAATGTTAATAATCTTGATTTTTTTTGGATATTTAGTTAAATTCCTATTCTGGGATTTTTTAAGGATGGTCAGATATTATTCATATAAGATGTTATTGTAGAGTGATAAATGGATAAGTCGCCTCGAGAATATAGAAATTGTACTAAAACGATCAGTCAAAAATTTTTAAAAGTGCATTGTAACCTTTCAATGCACTTTTTCATTTAGAAAAGGAGATCAAAATCAGCGATTCAACAGTAAAACAGACTCTTGAGTATTTATACTCCCTCCAGGGTGTTGATAAAAAACTGCTGCATCTGGAATTATCGAAAGGCGATCTGCCTAAAACAGTTAAAAAACTCAAGGAAGATATTGAGAACATAAATTCTCTGCAGAAAAATATAGAGACCACGATCGAAGAAATTGATCAGGAAGCCAGAAAGACGATGGGGATCGTGGAATATGCCGAGGAAAAGCAGAAGAAGTACCAGAATCAGCTTTACGATGTTACAAGCAACAAAGAATATGACGCTATCACCCACGAAATTGAAGTACAGAAAAAAGAGATCGATGAAGGCCAGAACCGTATAATAGAACTCGAGCTGAGCAAAGAAGAAAATGAAAATTCTTTGAAAGAATACAAAGAAGAGCTTGAAGAGCTCGATAAAGAGCTTAAAGAAAAAGAAAAAGAGCTTAAGAATCTGTTGATGACTACTGAGCAGAAAGAACTCGAGTTGAATCAAATGAGAGAAAAGATAGTTGTCCGCCTGGATAAACCAATCCTGAAAAAATACGAAAGGATCAGGTCAGCCAAGAATGGGATAGCCGTGGTCCCAATTGAAAGGGATGCCTGCGGCGGTTGTTTTAAAACGATCCCTCCACAAAATATTGTTGAAGTGGAAAAACTCAATAAACTGCATCAATGTGAGGTCTGCGGGAGAATACTGGTTCCGGAAAATGAGCTGGACAAACTTCCGATATAGATAATTAGTTTTTGCCTTGAATACATAGCAGGCTGAATAGTTTCGCTATAAAGAAACTGCTTATCAGGCAGAATAGGTGTCTCTATTTTCTTGAAGGACCTGATGGCAATAGTACAGTCACTTTACATCCATTCGAAGGCTGACTTACTATTTTAATATCACCACCATGCTCCTTTATTATCCCGTACGCGAGTGACAGTCCCAAACCATGCCTTTCCGGAATTCCCCCGCCGAAGGCACCCTTGGTAGTTACGAAGGGATCAAATATATTTTCCAGAATTTCAGGTTCGATTCCTTTACCTGTATCAACTATGTTGACTTGTATAAGATCTTTCTTCTGTGAAGTAATAATACTTATTGTTCCGCCATTGTACTCAACCATTGAATCCTTCGCATTGGCCATCAGCTGCACGAAAACCTGGGAAATCTGGTTGGAATCGCACCTAATCTGATCAAGTTTACCGTATTCCTCTTTCAGCGCAATGCCCAGGTTGTCGAATTCCGGGCGGATGATCTTTATCAGTCGCTTCAGGATAGTATTTATATTAATAGTCTTTTTTGAGATTTTTGATTTCCCTGCAAAAGTCAGAAGGTTTTCAACAATCTCAGTACCCCGGTCGGAGAGTTTAAGGATATTTTTTATATTAGCTTCTATCTCATAGGGATTCTTGTTCAACAAGCTCAGTTCGCTATAGCCGTATATACCCGCCAGGATATTGTTGAATTCATGTGCTATTCCTGCAGCAAGGACTCTGATACCGGAGAGTTTTTCTGAATTCAATATAACCTTTCGTGTTTCATGAAGGTCATTAAGTGTGTTCTGAAGATCCTGATTAGCTTTAAGCAGCGAGGAGTTTGCCTCGGTATATTCATTGAATAGTCTGATGTTTCCGATACCGGCGCCAATTGATTTCATCAGGATATTCAGGAAGTTAAGATTTCTTTTAGGAAAAGCATTAACTGAACTGTGGCTTAAATTCAGGACTCCTTCGACGTTATCCTGGTTTAACAGCGGAACACAGATCAGTGAAGATATCTTCACTTTCTGTTCGAAGCCTTCGAAAAATCTGGTATCTTTTGTTACATCAGGTATATAGATGATCTTTTTATTCTGAGCAGCCCATCCTGCCGCGCCTACACCCATTCTGAACCTGTTGCCGAAAAGTGTTGAGAGTCCCTTTTTTAATCCTTTTCCGGGAATTTTCTTTCCCTTTACAGCATAGGGTTCAAAAATATTAGTATCTGGATTTCGGATCAAAATGGAACTGTGTTCCGGAAGAAGCTCAAGGTACAGTATATCCAGAGTTTTACTGCAGGCTTCCTTAAGATCAAACTCATAGGTAAAAAGATCAGCTGTCTTTCTTATGATAGATAATTCAAGGACCTTCTCTTCATAATTATTCTGAAGGTCATTCAGCGCTTTTGTCAAAATTTGAATACGCTGTTCAAGTTTTTGGATCTTATCTTGCATAAATAAATTAGGTGTGCTATTTCATTGCTATGACCATGGCCTCAAGTTTTTCCTTCATAGCCTGGATCTCTTCTCTGATCTTCCTGATTTTCTTATTGTTAAGATTAAGAACATCAAATGTCTCAGGCAAGAAAGTTACTGGTAATAAAGTCCCTCCAAAACCTATCTCTTCTTCCTGGCAGATTATGTTCGCCAGATACGTCAGATACGTAAGTTGCGAATGCCTTTTAGCGCTGATAGTCGGATCATGATGATTCTTGATAGATTCGAGCAATTCATCAGGAAAATTCCATTTTTCACCCAGCCAGAAACCTACGTCCGTATGGGAACATCCGAATACTTGCTCTTCGGCTTCTCTTAAAGATATATTTTTTATGTTCTTGATTTTAACCGTATCAATGTATTTTTTTTCAAAGCAGCAATCCAGCACAACTTTTCCGATATCATGGAGCAGGCATGAAATGAAGGCCTTGTCGGGTTCATAAAATCTGCATTCTTCGGCAATTATTTTTCCCAGGTAGCCTGTAGCTATCGAATGCAGCCAGAACTGTTCACGGTCAAAACCGCCTTCTTCGTTACCTTCCGGGAACAGATTAAATACCGATACGCTCAATGCGATATTCTTAACCATATCAAAACCCAGAATTACAACAGCTCTTGTGAGATCGCTAACCTGTTTTGTATAGCCGTAATAGGCTGAGTTCGCCATATTAAGGACTTTAGCCGTAATTGACTGATCGTTCTTTATTGTCTCCTGTAACTCACCGGCTGATGACCTTGGATCATCAATAGTATCCAGTATTTTTTCAAAGATTATCGGTAGAGTAGGCAGCCGCTTTATACTCTGTACAATTTCATTCCTGATTTCAGATTCCATTTTATATCCTGAATTAATGATTTGATGCTGTTATTAGGTAAAATCAGAATAAATGCATATAAACTCAGACTAAACAAATGTTTAAGATACAAGAACTTTCTGACCGGATAAGACACAAATGGATTTTAACAAAAATTGGATGGGCGGATCCAGGAAGTTCTGAATCTTGACGATGAATAATATAAACAAAATAATCGGTATATAAAATCAAAAATTAAAAACATCCGATTTCTTTAATTTCAGTGTAAGATAACCGGTTACCAGGATCTTTACTATTGCGAAGGGTATGAATATTATAAATCCCGACCAGATTAGGGGAAATATATCGATCTCCTTACCCGCAATATAGTGAGTATGAAAGGCAAGGTAGGCTAACCCGAAAGCGAAAACGATCACTGTCCCCGCAGAATATATAGTTGAATATTTTAAGAATTTCAACGTTTTTCCGGTTGTCGTATTGTCTATACGGTTTGCCAGAATTCCAACGAAGAATGCCGCAAATGGGTAACTGGCGAGAAATCCGAAACTGGGCTGATAAACGTATCCCAGTCCGCCTCCATAAGCAAATACCGGGATCCCGATCAAACCGGTTACAAGGTAAAGACTCTGACTAAGCAGCCCTCCAATCGGTCCCAAAAGACCACCGGA
Source organism: bacterium (assembly GCA_028278455.1). GTDB lineage: Bacteria > SM23-31 > SM23-31 > SM23-31 > SM23-31 > JANQEH01. The sequence continues at coordinate 5,587 of JANQEH010000049.1, read as the reverse complement.
AAGAAATACAAATATAGTCTGCAGTGTAAAAGGAACAGGCGGCAGTGGAATCTTTATAAAAGCTCCAACAGCTGTTAAGGCTGCAAATAGAGAAGCATAGATATAGAATCTTGTATTGAATTTTCTTGCCATATCAGAGGGAATATAAATTATTACATCATATTTAGAAATCGTGGCCTAAAGAGAAATATATTCGGTCGAGTTCTCCGGGAATAGAACCATAGCCGATTTCAAGCGGACCTATAGGCAGGCTGACTGTAATTGAACCTCCGATCCCGATCTTGAATTCCTTGAGTTTGAAATCCTCACTGTTCTCGGCTATATTAATTATATCGTAGCGCAGCTTCAGATATGTGTCAAACATATTTCTGAGCGGTATCTTATATCTGTATCCCAGATTGGTTGCAAGCATCACCCTGCCATGCAGAGTATCCCTTCCTTTACCAAAGAAGGAGTGCATCCCCCCCAGCCTGAATCTTTGTGAATATGGCAACGCTTCATCGCCGCTGCCGAATTTGAACTCTGGCTGGAATGTATGCCTTTTGTGTATTGTAAAAACCACTCCGAAGGATGAATAAAATTTTACGTATGAAAATTTTCCACCGAGTGTCGGCGCAGCCGTTTCATAGTATACAGTAGAGAAAGTGCCAATAGTGGGAAAGGGATAGCTATCGCGAGTATCGACGACAGACTGGATCCTGATGGTTCTCAATTCCACATCTTCATTAACAAGATCATAAAATTGCTCAGCATATTCACTTTCCAGATTTTCAAATGGATAGGCTTCGATCTTTGCATTTTCCAGGTTGAATATAGCCGAAACATTACCCAGGCGCCCTAATTGGGTGCCGAATGCTATTGTTGCACCGATGCGTGTATCTCTGAAATCACCTCTCCTGATGTAGTCCTGTCTCTGGTCAGACATGAAATTCAGAGTCGACGAAAAATGGAGATCGCCGTCGAATGTAAGATATGACTGGAATATCCTGTCCGCTCTGAATCTGTATTTGAAACCTGTAAATCTCTGCCCAAATGATCCCTGGATAAGGGATTTCATACCGGTGCCGATGAAATTATCGTCAACCAGTTCGAGATTAACCTTTGTTTCAGAGTCGCTGTCATACCTGGCGCCGAGACGCATCATCTCGGGCTTCTGCTCCTCAATGTTGATTTTGATTATCAGTTTTTCATCCTCAAACTCTATTATAGGCTGTACTTTCTGGAATAAACCAGATCCATAAAGATTTGATATTCCCCTCTGGGCCCTGTAGAAATTGAATATCTCACCTTTTTTTAAAGTGAACTCCCGTTTAATTACATGAAGCCTTGTAAGTTCATTTCCTACTATTTCAACTCTGTGGATTCTTCCTTCATCTATCTTGACATAAAGTGTATTTGATAAAGGATCTATTTTAAATGTCTTTACTTGCAGTAGTGAGACACCCTCTTCTATATATCTCTCGTAAATATTCTGAATGAATTCAAGGGCGATATGAGAATTGAATACTTCATATTGGCTCGGGGGAGACATTTTTATAATCTGCTGTTCGGTAAATAAAGAATTTCCCGTAATCACAAGTTTGTCGACCAGCGGATTTTCTGTAACGATGAGATCGAGAATGAGCTCATTATTAGTTTTAAGTATCTCTGCCCTGACATCTTGAAAAAATCCGGTTTCGTAGATCGCTCTGAGATCGGCTAAAATATCAAGCTGAGTCAGTGTTTTTCTCGGAGCCGAATTAATTTTTTCCTGAATGAACTCAAGGTCAATTTTTTCATATCCTGTGATCCTTATCCTGTCGGGTGTTATATAATAGTCATTATCATTATTATTCCCGGCTTCAGCGAGCTTAACCCGTATCAGGGGCAGCATTTTACGTGTTTCTTTTCTCCCCAGTTCGATAAATTCTTCTATACTTTCAAAATCATAGGAATCCCTGTCTTTCAAATCGGGATCTATCACAATATCAGCGAGGTCAAGCAGCTCCTCGTTCCTCGACATCTGCATGATTGTTGTAACCTGGTCGGTTATCTGCCAGGGATACTCCATTCTGTCTTCTTTCCTTAATCCGGCAGTTGTGTTTACAGCAATGACAACATCACTGCCCATCTCACGCGCGACATTTGTGGGCACATTATTTCTGAGGCCTGCATCCCAGTAATAATCATCGCCAATCTTAACAGGATATAACAAGAGAGGGACAGAAATACTGGCAAGGATGACCTGGGCCAAATCACCTTCACGAAAAATTGTTTCCTCTCCGTTGTCCCTGTTTGTAGCTACGATCCGGATAGGTACACGATACTGGTCGAAACTTGAATGGGGATTGAAACTTGCCCGCAGTATAAGAGAATTGATTGTACTGAGGATCTGTTGTCCCTGGCTAATTGCCTGAGGAATATAAGGCTCGATACCGTCAAAACGGAGAACGAGGAGGTGCCGGTTCTGATCAGATTTCTGCTGCAGGAACTGTGATGATCTTTCCGGAGAATCAAGAAAAATTCTCCTCCAGTCGGTATCCATCGCGAATCTCTCCAATTCCTGTGGTGTATAGCCTACTGCATATAGCCCCCCTACTATAGCGCCAATGCTTGAACATGCTAAATAATCCGGAGGAATACCTTCCTCTTCGAGGACCTCGATGACACCGATATGTGCAAATCCTTTGAGGCCGCCTCCGCTTAATGCTATACCAAGCTTCGGCTTTTTCACGATCCTATATTCAAATGCTCCTCTGTTCCTGTTCTCAAAATCGAGTTTAATTGTCTTAAGGATTTCTGATGGTGTTGAGGCAGTATCCTGTGCATAAGCAGACAGGGCAAAAGATCCGGCTATGAAGATCAGGAATACTGATCTCAAAAAAGTTTTAAAACCGGATATGAAGAATAGGAATATCATTTATTATATAAGGTGATTTCAAAATTGCTTAGATTACTTTAAACCGAGAATCTTCAGTTTACGGTGAAGGTTTGCCCTGTCGATCTTCATTTTTGAAGCGAGTTTCGAAACATTTCCGCCGCATTTACCATATTCATTTGTCAAAATAATCTTTTCGTAGTTGTCCATCATTTCTCTGAGAGACCGGTCATTCGGCTCGATGTCAACAGAATTTCTTGAAACTGACTTGACACCTGGAAGCAGATGAGCTATTTCCTGTGCAGAGACTTTTACAGAATCTGTCATTATTGCTATTCTTTCAATAACATTTTTTAACTCTCTTATGTTACCGCGCCAGGGTTGATCCTTGATCAGAGATTCTGCATCAGCATCGAAAGTAATCTTCTTTTTACCGTTCTTTTCCGCAAACTGTTCCGCAAAATGCCTGGCAAGAGCAGGTATATCATCTCTGCGTTCCCTGAGAGGCGGAACTTCCACCATTATGGTGTTCAGTCTATATAAAAGATCTTCCCGGAATTTCTCTTTCTCAATCAGATTTTCAAGATCCTGGTTTGTTGCAGATATAATACGCACGTTAAGTTTGATGGTCTGATTTCCACCAAGCCTTATAAGTTCGTTTTCTTCAAGGACTCTGAGCAGTTTGGTCTGAGTGTCAAGGCTCATATCCCCGATCTCATCTAATAGAAGAGTTCCGTTATTGGCTTCTTCAAATCTACCGATCTTCCTCGCAGCAGCTCCAGTAAATGCTCCTTTTTCGTAGCCGAACAGCTCGCTCTCGATCAAGTCTTTCGGCAGTGCAGCGCAATTCACTTTAACAAACGATCCTTCTTTCCTCTGGCTGTTAAAATGAATAGCTCTTGCAACGAGTTCTTTACCGGTTCCATTTTCACCAGTGACAAGAATTCTGCTTTCAGTTGGAGCGATCCTCGCGATTAGTTTCTTGACTTCAGTAGTTTTCCCGGATTCACCTATGATCTCATCCCATCCTGCAACTTTCCTCAGCTCGATCACTTCTGCCTGGATCTTCCTGAGATTATCAATATGCTTCAGCTCAAGCAGGATCTTTTCCGGGATCAGAGGTTTTTCAAAAAAATTATAGGCTCCGTACTTAATAGCATCTATCGCCATTTCGACATTAGCATGGCCGGACATCATGATGATAGTCGATCCGGGGCTAATTTTTTTCAGTTTCTTTAGAGTTTCAATTCCGTCGATACCTGGAAGAAGAACATCGAGGAATATTACTTTAAAGAAGTTTTCTTCGGCCTGGTTAACAGCCTCCTCGCCGCTTTCCACATCTTCAACTGTCAATTCCTCATCTTCGAAAATCCCTCTAAGAGATCTGCGGATATTTCTTTCGTCGTCTACAATAAGTATATCTTTTGACATAAGCTTTTGGTTCTCATATTCTGATTATCTGATTAAACTTAATATAAAACAAAACCCAGGAACAAAATTCCTGAATCACTTAATATAAAGAATAATTATTATTTTTTACAGTAATTTCAGCATTCCTGTGAGGTAAGAATTACTTTCCGGTCAATTTCAGAAGAATAGGGTAAAGAACTACTTATAAATTTCCTTTAAAATTCTGAGTAGTGTTGTTTTATTGGCAGAAGATATTTCTCTGCCTTTGATGGGAAGGCCTTCCAGGCTTCTTGCAAGCTGTCTGAGTTCAGGAACAGTCATTTCATCCAGATCCGGGTTTTCACTTGCATCTTTGGAATGAGCTGCTTGATTAGCCGGGGTTGCATCATCGTCAAAATCATACAGGAGCATTTCTGTCTGTTTATCCGGCCTGGGGATGATGTGACTCTGGAGGAATTCTCCAACTTTTTCTGCAGCGGCCTGTCCGGCGGAGACAGCGGATCTAACAGCGCCTACTTCACCCCTGACACGGACCTGAACAAGACCGCCTTTAACAAGCTCTTTACCGATCAGGATTACATTCGCGGCTTTAACCATTGCATCTGCCGCCTCGATAGCAGGAACCAGACCTCTGGTCTCGATCATGCCTAATGCTTCTTTATGTTGTGGTTCCATAGTCAGGAAAGATTTAAAGGTTATAAGTATATGCCGGGACTTGATCCCGGCATTTTAAACTTCATCGGTCAGAATTTTTTTTATTTAGTACCGGGTAAAATTGACTCAACTTCAACGTGAGGACGAGGAATTACATGTACGGATACCAGTTCTCCAACTCTCTCAGCCGCTGAGGCACCTGCATCTGTTGCAGCTTTTACAGCGCCGACATCGCCTCTTACCATCACTGTAACAAAACCGCCGCCTATCTTCTCCTTGCCGATCAAGGTTACTTTAGCAGCTTTTACCATGGCATCTGCCGCTTCAATAGCTCCAACAAGTCCACGTGTTTCTACCAGTCCTAATGCATCTAAACTAGTTACCATTATGCCTCCTCAAGTAAAAACCGGAATAATTTAACCGGAAATATTATATTTGTTATCTTTTTCTCTCGTAGTATGAAATCTGCAATCAAAAAATGTAAAAAATCTTTTGTATTTAGTCAATAATAATTTATACTATTTTACCGCCTGTTTTTCGTTGTTTTTTCCTGTTCAAATATCTATATTATATTGTTTTTTTTAGATTTGGTGCTAGATAAAATGCCTGATAACAGCAAAGTAATATTCATCTCCGATATCCATCTTGGGATCTCAGGAAGCAGCG
>JANQEH010000048.1 GCA_028278455.1 bacterium | reverse complement strand
ATCTATTTGCTTATAGATTACTACTGTTCCTATGATCAAGGTCAGAGACAGTACAAATTGAAAAACAACCAGGCCTCTTCTTATTAGCCCGCTTTTTGTACCTGATCTCAGATCGCCCCTGAGTGTCAATACAGGCCTGAAAGAAGACAGAAAAAACGCGGGGTAACTACCGCCGATAAGGCCGGTGAAAAGAGCTATCAAAAACATTACCGGTATTACATACCCTTCTGCGAGAATGCTCAGAGGCATATTGAAACCGAAAATGTTATTATACTCCGGAAGCATGATAACGACCATCATTAGAGCCAGTACCATTGCTGAGAAAGAGAGTATCAGAGACTCACTGAGAAACTGGACGATCACATTCTTTCTCATTGCCCCGACGACTTTTCTCATACCGATCTCTTTTGCGCGGTTAGCAGACCGGGCTGTAGACAGATTCATGAAATTTATACATGCAATCAGCAAAATAATGAAAGCTATTGTTGAAATAATTGTCAGATTCCTAATTCTATTCGGTCCTCCACCCCATGGTGAAAAACGGTATTTTTCCAGAGGAATTATCGCAAATTCCGGAGCATTGTCAGTCCCGGCCTTCTGCTTGACATAATTCGCGATTTTCTCATTTACCGGTTGATACATAGATCCAGCAATGAGCAAAACATAGGTCCTTGGATTGTTCCACCGCCAGTGTAATTTCGTTCCCTCCTTTCTATATTGTTCCTCCCTGAACCTGAAAGGTACCAGCATTTCAAAACTATGCATGGAGTTATGAGGTTTATCCTTTAATACACCGGTTACTGTAAAATTATACTCATCATTGATCCTTAAAACCTTCCCCATGGGATCTTCTTCAGGAAAATACTTTTCCGCTATACCCTGGGAGATGATTATGGAGTTCGGATCATTCAATGCAGTATTTTTATCTCCTTTAAATAAAGGGAAAGTGAAGATCTGCAGAAAATCCGGATCAACATGAAATATACGGTTCTCAAAGAACGATCTTTCTCCGTAATTGACAAGGCACTGCCCGAATCCGGTATAACGGGTTGCATACTCGACTTCAGGAAAATCTTCTTTCATTGCCGGCGCCAGGAGAGCCGGAGTAGCGCTTACATGCCAGACATTTCCCTCCCAATCCTGATAATTACCCACACAGAAGATCCTTTTTGTGTTCTCATGGAATGTATTGAAGTTTAGCTCATTGATAACAGTCAATGCGATCAGAGTGCAGCAAGCCATACCCAGGGCAAGCCCGGCTATATTAACAAAGGAGTAGCCTTTATACTTTCCCAGGTTTCTTACCGCGATCTTAAGATAATTTTTAAACATCATTCTGCTCCAAATTGTTTTTCTGACGGCACCGATAAATAACATGATTATAATCTGTAACCAGCACCATATAAGTGCATGTAATTTGCCTTTCTCTCTTTGTAATTCTGAATTTATCTCTGCAAAATCACCTGATTTTTCTTTGTACTCATCGAATTTGAGTATCCTTTTCAGGATTTGGTCACATATATATGGTATTTCATTCTTCATTTTGATCAATCATTTGCTATATTCGGCGCTCCTGACCAGATTTTCTTCTGAAAAGAATGGACAGCCTGCAGCGCCTTTAGTCCCCCGGATGTGATCCTGTAATAGTACTTACTTTTCCCGCCTCTTTCCGGAGTGGGATCCCCCTGATGTTTCTCGATGTACCCCTTGTGAAGCAGTTTTTCCAGCGGTACATAGATCAGCGCGAACGACCACCTATCTCCGGTATCTGAAAAAATCTGATCCCTGATGCTGACGCCGTAGGCGCTGTCTTTTAACTTCAATATTGCAAGCAGTATTGCTTCTTCAGTGCGTGAAAGATGTTTCATAGTCTCAGTCTTTTAATTTTCCATACTGAAAATATTTTTATCGTACTTGGATATATATATTAGACGAGGAAATTCCAAAAAGGTTTAAAGGTTTTCAAATATACATTTTTCTTAATGAATAGCGTGATTCTTCAATGTATGATACAAATCCGCCACATTAAACATGGTTCGGTTTTTGTATTGATGGGCTTGATCCGTCAATATACTCCACAGTTAACAATATAAAAGCTTCTAATAATGAATCGAAACCGGTATACGTGAATCTTAGGCAGGTTCTCCTTTAAACGAAATAATTAATACTCATTCCTTATAACTTTAATAAACTATCAAGAAAGAACGAATATTTATACCGATTATCAGAGTGAGGCACTCTAGAATACAGGAAAACTTACATATAAGTCTTCGCGGTGTATTTCGTCATTCACATGTCATTTTCAATCTGAAGCCTACCCCAAATGCATCTTCTTTTTAGAGTAATCTCCAATGAATTTTCATTATCACTCTCGAGCATATGCAAAGGCCGGTGAAACATATTTACCGGCCCTTGCTGTTACCCTTTTCCCGTTTTTTATGTGTTCAACTCCAGTCGAATCCAGCCTTCTCGAATACAGTTTCGTACTCCTCCCGTTCTTTCAGCAAATCGATCTTCTTCTGCATTTTTAAGTAATTCTGACTGCATTCATCAGCGCAGAAATAATTTTCCTGAAAACGACCGATTCCCTGGTAATTTTTCTGTTGCAAAAACCACATCTGGATTGTGTATTATTATTATTCTTCATTGTATCATTTGATCAATAACATTCTTTTAGCAGCCGAGAAACCGGCAGCCTTAATCCGGTAGATATACATTCCTGAAGCAGCTTTCGTCCCGGCATTGTTCGTCCCATCCCATCTGAAACGATGATATCCCGCGGGAAGATTGCCTGATACCAGCGTTCTAACCAATTGGCCTGTCATATTATAGATCTCGAGTTTAACTTCAGCTCCTTTCGGTAGCGTGAACTTAATGTTTGTCTCCGGATTGAACGGATTGGGATAGTTGTCGAATAACTCGAACTTATTAATTGATACGGCGGCTAATTCAGTCATCGAGGAATTCTTACTCAATATACCGTTATCCAGAATATAATATAGCGGATTAATATCGGTAATATGGATATTGGATTTTTGAAATACCTTACTGTCATAACACATCTTGAATGAATATTTGCCGGGCAATAATTCGACTGGTAAAGTATATCCGGTTGTATCAGTAACTCCGAATTCCTTCCAGCCTGAGGCATAATATTTTACGATTCCATCTGATATTCCTGAGCTGTCAGGGCTATATAATGCTATCTCCATTGGGATAGTCTGATAAACCAGGGGATTATTTTCACTAATCAAAATGTTTGATTTTTGCTGCGTAAATCCTTTATAGTTTAACTTAAATGAATACTTCCCGGGCAGCATTTCGAAGACATCTGTAAATCCATCCGGTCCGGTCTCTCCGAATGATCTCCAGCCGCTCGCATAATATGATACAACACCACCTTCCAATCCAGTACTGTCGGAGGAGATCAATGAAACAATTATCGGTTCAGTCTGATAGATTAAGGGATTTGTTTCTGAAATGCTGATGTTGGACATCATTTGAGTAAATCCAGCATGGTTCATCTTGAACGAATATTTTCCAGGAAGAAGCTCTTTCACCGGTGTTAGACCGGTTGTATCCGTTTCACCGAAATCCTTCCAGCCTGAGGCATAATATTTAGAGATACCTCCGGAAAGTCCGGTACTGTCGGAGGAGACCAACTGCAATCTCATGGGGAGTGTAGTGAATTCAACAGGAATATTTTCAGTGATATCGATATTCGATTTCTGTTGGGTGTATCCTTCATAAGACATTTTAAAAGAGTATGTACCGGGGAGAAGTTCAATTCCGGCAGCTATTCCGCTCTCATCGGTGACACCGAATTCCTTCCATCCGGATGCATAATACTTTACTATCCCTCCCGAAAGACCATTTCCGTTGCTGTCTAATAACCTGACTGTAAAAACCGGTGAATTATCCTTCCTTGTTAATGATGGAAAGAGTTCATTATCATCAGGCAAAAGCAGGTATAATGCTTCATCGGTTCCATCCGGTTTTACAGAATAAAAATCATAGTCTCCTGACCTGTTCGATGAGAAGAAAATAAGAGAGCCGTCAGGTATCCATTCTGGAGCATAATCATATGAGGGAGATGTGGTGAGCTGTTTATTATAGGCCTCGGCTCCACTGCTGTCCATTACAAAAACATCATAATTCCTATGAACCGTCGATACATATGCTATACTTTTTCCATCGGGGGACCAGGAGGGGAACTCTTCACTTTCAGGATGTTTTGTAAGTCTTTTCAGATTATTTCCGAGGGTATCTATTTTATAGATATTATAATTACCGTCTCTTTTTGAAGCAAATGCAATCCTTTTTCCATCAGGGGACCAGGTTGGTCCATAGTCGCAGGCAGGATCAGTTGTAATTCTGGAAGTAATACGTTTTTCAACATCCATAATATATATATCATTATTTCCGTTGATCATTGATTGGTAAGCTATTTTTTTACCATCGGGAGACCATACAGGTCTCTGGTCTTTTACTGAATTAAAAGTAAGCTGTATTGGATCTTCTTTGCCGTCCGCATTGACTATATATATCTCATTATCACCATCCATATCAGAATGAAAAACAATTCTCGAACCATCAGGTGATAGATCCGGATCAAGATCACAAGAATTGTTATCAGTCACTTTTATAGTAGTATCATTTTCCGGATCCAGTAAATAAATTTCATAATCACCATCTCTGTCTGAACTGAATACAATATTTGTATATGACAAATCTTCATGTGGAATAATACTTACTGTCCTGAAGATCACAGGATTTTCGATCGAGATATTAACATTGGATTTCTGTTCTGTTTTGCCGGCATAAGTAATCTTGAATGAGTACGTCCCGGGAAGCAGCTCTATACCTGCTGCGATACCATTTTCATCTGTAATTCCGAAGAATTTCCATCCGGAAGCATAGTATTCAGCTTTTCCGCCTTGAAGGCCTTTCCCACTCGAATCCAGAAGCTTTACAACAAAGTTACCGTCAGCAACGTCTTTAACACAGCGAATAGAATATCCATCCTGTATGTGCCCGGCATCACGGCGGATCTGGGATTTATTAAAACTCAACGAACGATACCAGGCATGACTTCCGCTGTATTCACTTGAAGACCAGAAATACGTATATTCTCCTTTGCTGACATAAGCTCCGCTGCTGCCGCGGAATCCCGATGGTAATGCTGTGAAACCACTGGAATTTTCTGCAGGATAATTTGGATACTTCCAATGTTCATTTCCTGCTTCTTTTAAATTGCCGCCTTCATTAGTGCCACGCCATGATGTCATATCTGCCGTAGAAGAACCCATTCCCAGATATATCTCGAGGTTTTTCCATTCCTCATCAGTGGGGATATTCCAACCAAATGGTGAAATCTTACGGTCATCGCTTATAGTATGCCAGTTATACAGGTTGCCGTAGGTATTTCTATTTATAGTACTGTCATTGTAATAGCTGTAAGCTCCTTCAGCTAAAGCACCCCATTCGGAATCGTTTTTCACTTTAGGGATAGTATCACCGTTTGAATAATGCGTAACCTTCAGGTTTTCCTTCATCCACCATTGTGAACCTATTTTTACAGTCCGGTAAATGTTATTATCATAATCATTTAAGGTACCTGACACACAATCACCAATATCTGAGCCAACAGTCTGATACTCAAGAGGATTTTCTATATTGATATCGATATTGGATTTCTGTTCTGTTTTTCCGGCATATGTCATTCTGAACGAATAATTTCCCGGCAGGAGTTCGACAGGATTAGTATAGCCATCATTTTGTGTTGTTCCGAGAGGATTCCAGCCTGCCGCATAAAATTGAACTGATCCCTCCGGGAGCGGTGAACTATGTGAAGAATGCAATCCTACTCTCATAGCGACTGTTGAGTAAACCAGCGGATTTTCCTGAGATATGTCTATGTTCGGAATCTGCTGAGTAAAGCCTTTATAAGTCATCTTAAAGGAATATTTACCGGGCAATAGCTCTCTAACCGGTGTAAATCCTGTGGAATCAGTTGAGCCGAATTCATTCCAGCCTGCTGCGTAAAATTGAACTGATCCTTCCGCGAGACCTTCAAGATTAGAACTTTCAAGCCGGACCACAAAAGGAACAGTATTGAATTCAACGGGATTAGTCTTGCTGATATCGATATTGGATTTTTGCTCAGTAAATCCTGCGAAAGTCATCTTAAAGGAATATTTACCCGGCAATAGCTCTCTAACCGGTGTAAACCCAGTGGAATCAGTTGAGCCGAATTCATTCCAGCCTGCTGCATAATACCGGACTGATCCTTCTAATCCGGTAGTGTCTGACGAAAACAAAGAAACTCTGACCGGTAGAGTCTCGAATACAATATCATTCGAGATATCCTGGTTTGACATCTGCATTGTAAATCCTGCATATGTCATCTTAACAGATAGTTCTGTTTTATTTCCGTCGTATGAAAAAGTACAATATCCTGATGTATCAGTTGTATCTACAGATAACCAGCCACCGTCATAGAATTGAACTGCACCTCCTGATAAACCTTCTCCACTGCTGTTTATCAACCTGATTTTGACTACCGGAGCTTTTACATTTACTACAATCGGTTTACTGGAAAGTACAAGACCGTCGACAATACTATTCCTAATCTCAAGGGAATAATTCCCTGAGTCTATATAGGCCGCAGAAGTTATCCTATAGACAGGATCCGTTGATTCCTGGAGTATAACTCCATCTTTCATCCACTTATAAACATTAGCTGTTCCACCGGTTTCAACATATAAAGAATCGTCTCCGTGTAAATCTACTTCGATAAACTGAGGATCTCCTACTTCAGCCTGCGGAATATATCTAAATTCATTTACATTGATATTTGGTTCCAGATCACCAAAGTCAAATCTGTTATTGGCTGCCCATATCTGATCCAGCTTCGGCATTGAGGATAAATCGGCCAGATCCTCAAACTGATTATCATGTATCAGCAATGCCTCAAGATTTGAAAGGATAGCAATTGTTTCAGGGAATGCTCCGGTAAATTGATTGAATTGTATCTGGAGACCTAATAGACTGGCTAAATTACCTATCTCCTCAGGAAACGGACCGCTAAATTCGTTATTAGACAGGATAATATTCTGTAATTCTGTCAGATTTCCAATCAATGGTGAAATACTTCCTGTTAGCTGGTTTGGTCCGAGGTATAAATATTGAAGTGAAGTCAATTCCCATAACGATTCTGGGATCTCCCCGGTAAGTTTATTTTCATGCAGAAACAGCAGTCTCAGTTCCGACAATCCGCCAATCTCTGATGGAATACTCCCAGTGATCACATTCGATCCGAAATCTAGCGTTTCAAGCTCCGTTAACATGCCAATCTCAGGGGGAATAGTACCGGTAAGATTATTAAAAGTTAAATTGAGCTCCGAAACCCTGCCGTCACCATTCAATGACACACCGTACCATGTAGAGATATCAGAACCGGTCAGCCAGTTTTCGTTATTAGTCCAATTCTGGCCGTTCAAGGAATAATACAATGCCTCAAGGGCTGATCGATCCGGTTGTTTCTCTAATTCAATTACACATCTGAATCCCCGGTCGTTTGACTGAAAATCCGGTGCTTGAACTGCCCTTTCAGCACTGCGGATATTCTGTGCCTGATTACCGCGTGCCCCTCCCCTAATCAATTTATCGCTCCCCGTTAATGGTCCCTCCGGATTCTTAACTGTACCAATATCGTAACTTCCCTGGTAGTAAGTACTGCTATACCAGTCTAAGCACCATTCCCAGACATTCCCGGCCATATCATATGCACCATACGGGGAAGCGTTATTACCTGTCTGATACCCGTCTTTAATATTTCCATCAAAATACCCTACCGGTGTAAGATCATTGTCATGAGGATCCCCGCTGTTCCAGTAATTCGAATAATTGCCGGCAAATTCATTTCCCCAGGGATATCGTCTCTGGTCCGTATCCCTGGCAGCTTTTTCCCATTCAGCTTCTGTAGGCAGCCGGTATGTTCTTCCTGTCTTTACTGACAACCAAGTACAGTATGCCATTGCCTCATACCAGCTGACTCCAACAACCGGATAGTCCGTATTTCCGGGTAAGCCTCCCCCTTTCCATTCCTCAGAATACCAGTACTTTGGTTCAGATCCATATTCACCAAATCCTCCTGTATTCCAATAAGATTCAATTGAATAACCCCCTTCGTCAATAAACTTTTTATACTCTGTATTGGTAACTTCGAATTTCCCTATATAAAATGAATCGAGATCTACAGTGTGTACCGGTCTTTCATCCAGTTCACCTTCGAAAAAATTATCCCCCATTTGAAACTCTCCGGCCGGAACAAGATAATAGTCACCATGACCGTCATTGATCACTAATACTCCGTGACCTTTGACATTTAAAGTATCCGGATTACTTCCCGGCAGATTACTTGAGAAAACCATAATTGCCTTATATTCACCGATCTCTGCAGGATTGAATTCAAGTGTGAAAACATGGTTATCACCCGGTGGGATCACTGCTGAAACTGGATTAACACTAAATACAGGATCACTAATATTAATATCTTCAATAACCAGGTTGCCTGAACCTGGATTTGAGACAGTAAATACTATCGTACCCCTGCCTCCATTTATCTGAGTGTTCCCACATTGAATTGTATATCCCGGTAAGATCATTCCAGGGATAAAATTTGACCAATCAGGGTGCCCTTCCAGCTGCGAGGTTCCTGCTAATAAATCGACATTAGATCCGTTTTTATCCATAACGTAAATATCATACCAGCCTGTTCTTGATGAATTGAATGCTATTTTCTGACCATCAGGTGAAAAACAAGTAGTGCCATCTGTCGAACCATGATTTGTTAAGTTTTTAATGTTATCTCCGTTTGATAACATTAAAAAGACCTCATCTGTACCGGCTCCCCTCCATGTATAGGCAATTTCTGAGCCATCCGGTGACCACGATGCCAGTCTGTCACGGTCATTGTTTTCGGTCAAGGTGTCAAGAATAACACCTGTAGTATCCATAGTATAGATTTCCCAATCTCCATCTCTATCCGAAGTAAATGCCAGTTTATTTGGATCTGGAGACCAGGCCGGCTCGTAATCGAGTGAACTGTGGTTAGATAAATTTTTTATTAATCCTGATTTTATATGTATTGTATAAACTTCCCAATTGCCTGATCTGTCTGATGTAAATGCGATCCTTGAACCATCCGGTGACCATGAAGGACACAGATCTTCAGCGCTGTCTGTTGTTAACCTCGTGAGATTTTCATAAAATTTATCCATTATATATATATCAGAGTTTCCTCCTGCCCATGACCGGAAAGCGATCCATTCATTATCCGGAGACCACTTGGGCTGATCATCATCCCAGCTGTTATTAGTGATCCTTGTCTGGTTTGAACCATCATGGTCCATTATATATAGCTCCCGGTTTCCATCCCTACTCGAAAAAAACAAAATTTTCGTTTTAGATATATCCCCGTCAAAGAAATCCTGAGAGTTTGCAGAACCCCCAAGAGCAGTAAATAATATAACTAATGAAAACAGCCAGACTATTCTGTTACGCATGATGCCTCCTGATTATATAATTGAAAATCTTGAAATGTGAAGCAACTTCTGGGATGCTTTTACAAATGACATGCCATGAATAGTGTGACCTGAAAAAAATAAAAAATCAATGTTCCAGATGAAAAAAAGTACTATACAGAATACATCATGTATGAAAATCTAAACACTTTGTTTTTGCAGTGAATTCTAATGGAAGTATTATACAGTATAATTATTTTTTTATTAATGCATGAATATAAGTTCTGCTGAGGCCGGAGATTCTGGAGGCTTTTGTTATATTATTATTACATTTCTTGAGAAGATTCTCAACATAATTCAGAGTAAATTGACTTCTCGCTTCTTTGTAAGAAAGATCAAAATGAGATTCTTCTGAAGGTAAACCATTATGTTTTTTCAGGAATTTTCCTATCAAATCTGAGCTGATACTGTTATTGTCTGCATGAATCACTGATATTTCGAGTATATTTCTTAGCTCTCTCACGTTTCCACGCCAGTCATATATTTTTAATTGATCTAGTGCCTCTTCCTCGATCATAATTCTTTTACCCGAAATCCGGTTTATAAGGTATTCAGCGATAAGCGGAATATCTTCTGTTATTTCATTTAGATTAGGCATTTGTATATTAAATACATTTAACCTGTAAAACAGATCATCCCGAAATTTCCTATCTATAACCAGT
>JANQEH010000045.1 GCA_028278455.1 bacterium | reverse complement strand
CTCTATCTCCAGATTACTGCAAATTCTCAACGTTGCTTCTTCAAAAAAATCGCTTTTCCCAACAGACATAGACCTGTCCCCCACATACATTTTGTCATATTTAACACAATATACACAATTTCGTCATATTTGACAATAATAATTACGATTATTAACGCTTTATGATTCAGAGGACTTCGTAAAACATTGTTATTATAGAACTTATAATCCTGGCATGTTTTTAGCATATAGTGACAGCAGAATGTACATCAATAATTCTTAATACAGGACATAAAAATGAAATGGATTGAAATCATTGAGCTTCGGACAGCAGACAACACCCTGGACCAGCTAAAAACACATTTGCATGAACTGATGAACCAGGTCAGGAAAGAGTCGGATGAGCATGCAATAAAAGTATATACCCGTATGATGGTTGAAAATGATTACAGCATTCACCTGTTCCACGATTCAGATTATGCGGGCGACCGCGGAAGCTTGCTGGGTCTGAGGTTAGTTTCAGCTTTGAAGCCGTACGGTCTGGTGAATCACACAATCTGGATCGAAAGATATAAAGCCACGACGACGTATTTACAGGAAAGGAAAAATCGATGAATTACTCTAATTGGAATAGAATTAAACTCTCAGCAATACTATCTGTTTTCAGACTGAAACCTGTTCTGCAGCGCGAAATTGGTAACAATGCTGCCATCAGCGTGCTGAAGAAGATGAAGTACCATTATATGGAGATTGATAAACGGGAACCTGGGAAAAAAGGGATTATGTCATATCACAGGATTCTTTTAATAACGGGCCTTTCACTGTACCGGGCAATGCAGGAAGAGCCTGGTGTTGACAGGGACGTAATCGGCAAAGTCCATCGCGTGCTCTGGAATACTGGATCACGTCAGCAAACCGGTTTTATCGCTTATTTTGTCAGGCGCAGTACAAACTCGTTTGAACAATTCTTGAAATACCTTGGACCGCGAAACGAGCGGTTTTTCCCCTGTCCTCCCTGGAAGAAGGTTGAAGTTGAAATTGAGAATGGTGTCGGATGGAACCAACTGCAATGTCCTTATTATGAGTTTTTTAAAAAAGAGGGCGCTGTAGAGCTGACAAAGGCATATTGCGATATCGACCGGCTGGTTGCAGGCCATGTCCCCGACAGTGTCGAACTCAGAAGAGAACGTACCCTGGCAAACGGAGACAGCAGCTGTGATTTTTACTATTATCGCAAACAGCTTTAAATCATTCCATTAATTTATAATAAAGGAGAATCAAGATGATCAGTGAGAAAAGAACAACAGTCAAAGAGGTAGTTATACTGGGAATATTTTCCACAATAATTATGGACATCGGATATGTATTCCTAAAAGTCAGCAATATTGTAAGTGGTTCAAACGAGCCGCAATTCCTCGGCAGATGGATACTGAATATGTTCCACGGGGTATTCATTCAAAATGACATCAGCGCAGTTGCGGCAGCAGGCATAGAAAAACCTATTTCATTAATAGTCCACTATTTAACAGGGATTATTCTTGCGGCGGTTTTCTTATGGCTCAGAAACAGATACAAACTGTTTTCAGGTTCGGCTCTCAAGGGCTTGGTATTTGGCTGGATGACACTTGTACTACCCTGGTTTTTCTTTTACCCATGCTTAGGTTTTGGTTTTATGGGCCTGGATACTCCCGAAGGTTTCAGTAATATTGTTTACAGCATCATATACCATTCTTTTTACGGCCTTGGTATTACACTCTGGCTGGTAAGGAACAGGAAAGTCATGATAAAGCAAGCGTGATACGTCCCGGTGGCAGACTGATTATGATATATACAATTCAAAATTGTATACTGATGCCGGAAAACAGCTTCAGGATAATTGTTGCTTATTGCAATATCATTCGATACTATAATGATATATCAGTTCAATGAACAATTTACTTTTAATGCCTGAATAAACGACAGGAAACAATTTATGATTAAGGTACGATATCTCGCCATATTGCTGCTGGTATTTACATGCTGCAACAGCGGCACCGATACAGACAGGAAAGATATGGTGGAACCGATACCTGAGAATTCGGTGTATTATCTTGAAATAGTCACGAATGAAGTTGAACAGATGTGTGCAATGTACTCATCAATCAATGGTTGGCAGTTTGATGATCCTGATCCGAACCTGGGTAATGCACGTGTTGCAAAACTTCCCGGTGGAACATTATGCGGTATACGGGCGCCTATGCACTCAGAAGAAAAACCTATTGTCCGTACGTATATGCGGGTGGGAGACCTTGATTCGTCGGTGCAAAAAGCGAAGCAAAGCGGTTTTGAGATCCTGATAGAACGGATGGAAATCCCGGGTCACGGTTTTATAGCAATATTTGAAAAAGACGGAATCCAACAGGGATTATGGCAGTTGACAGAATAAGTGATATTTTGTAAATGATAATTGGGGTTCAGCATCGATATATGCCGGTCTTACTGTCTGTACTGTAGATTACAGCGGTGGCGACCTGTCAATGAACCGTAGGCAAGTTCATTTATTCAGGTTTTTATTGTGGAGAAGGCGGATCAATAAGCAGAACTGGTAGAATCAAGTTTATCTCTTTGTACCTTATACAGAAACAGCATGTGGTATTCAATTGAAAGCATTTTTGCAACATGAAACTCTATATATTTGCCTGTTCCCCATTTCTGTTTTACTCGCTCCACCAGCTCTTTTAAACCGTTTTTCCTCGAAAGCGCTCAGCATAATACCTTCTTCTGCCAGAAGCGAACAGCACTAAAATCCCTGATAACAGAGAATTCCCGCGAATTAATGTTCCATCCATTTCATTTATTTCGATAACTAAACACACAATATAATGACTCAATTCGCTACTCCTACTGCAGGATGAGAACATATGCGGTGCCATTGTTTTATAACTCGAACCTGTCACTTTCAATAATGCATAATTACCTTGCATATCGTTATTAATTTGATATACTAAAAGAAATAGAAAACAAAAACCTGTCTTATCCTCCAGGGAGATAAAAATGAAATATCCACTTGTTATTCTGACTTTATTACTGTTCCTGTCCATGGGGTGCGGCGATTCTCCTGATATTGAATTATCCTACAGTCAACTTTTTGATATAAATATGGCTGATTCCAAACCGGTCAGAATAACGGCGACTATTAACGGAGAAGACACAAATGAACTGAATGGATTGATAATGCCTGACGGCAGAAATTTTTATTTTACTGTCTGGAATACTGATAATACATTTACGATAATGAATTCCGAGTTCAAAGACAGGAAATGGATGGAGCCAAAACCGGCTTTATTTTCGAGGGAGCACTCCAATGCTGATCCGGCTATTACCGTTGACGGCAAAACTATCTATTTCATTTCCAATCGTCCGGTCAGTTCCGAAATGAACAATGAGTGGAATATATTTTATGTAGAAAACAGCGCTCACGGATGGTCTGAAACCACGTATTATGAGCTTCCCGGCACAGGTGATTATGATCTGTTTTATCCCACTGTTTCGAACCAGGGAAACCTTTATTTCACAGCCAGAATGGATGATTCCTATGGCGAGCGTGACATATACTATGTTAAACATGCGGACAACAGGGACATTGTTCATCTGAACAATCCTCCCAATTCAGAATATGATGAGGGGGATATCTCGATTTCTCCTGATGAATCATATTTAATAACCAAGATTAACGGCCATCCTGAAACTAAGGGACGAGGCGACCTGTTCATTTCCTTTAAAGACGCCTCAGGGAACTGGTCGAAACCGGAAAACCTTTCCGGAGGAGTGAACACAGAACATCATGAGTATAGTCCATATATTACATTTGACGGAAGGTACCTGTTCTTCACACGCGTTATTAATGGAAAAAGTGATCTGTACTGTATCAGCACAAAATTATTTTTAAATAATTCGAATTAAACCATAACACTCCGGTAATCTCAGGACACCATTCGAATCTTTTTGCAAATAATTTAGTACAGGAATAATTAATCCGCTTTACCAGCCTTGAGCAAGCGAAGCGGATTAAATTGTGGAGTGGACTGGTTAATAAGAAGAACTTATACTCTTAGCTAGAGTACTAGCAAAAGTAATTACTGAGTCAATCTGAATTTCAGTGTAACAGTTGTACCGTTAACATGGTCTGATTTTACTGAAATCTCTCCCTGATGTGCATTAGTTATGAGGTAAGCATAAGTAGTACCTAAACCTGTACCTCCACTTTTTTTACTACGGTCAGTATTGAACTTCTCGAAAAAGAGACTAAGCCTCTCCGGTGAAATAGCCTCTCCTTTGTTATTAATCCGAACCAGTAGCATTCCATCTTCTTCAGATACATCAACCTTTACTACATTATCCTGTTCAAGCCCGGAAACATGTTCTATCGCATTTTTTATCAGATTCTGGAATACTCCTGGAAGCAGGTCAATATCTGCCATACAAAATGTATTTTCTGTATGTATATTGTACTGAATCGATACTTTGCAGTCTTCTGCCAACATTTGCGCGTCAAAAACTACTGAATCGATGATGTACTTCAGGTCATATTCAATCATACTGACGTTTAAATTACCCATTTCGAAATCATGCAGTTTTTGCAGTGAATCCGTAAGGTTCACTGTCTTGGAAACCGCTTCGCTAATTTTTTTTGTGAAACTGAGCTGCTTTTCCGAAAGCCCGTCATGAAGCATTTTCGTTAAAATTTCCGAGTAACCTTTAATTGGAGTCAGAGAATTCTTTAATTCATGACGCATAAAAGCTTCATATTCCAACCTTACCTTATAGATTTCTTCTTCCAGTTCCTTTTTTTCAGTAAGGTCTCTTAAAATCCCTGTAAATTATCGATTGTCTCCAATAAAGAATTCACTTATACCGAGTTCGACCGGAAAAACAGTACCATCCGATTTTCGTGCTTTCAGTTCCCTGGTCCTGTTCATTATATTTTCCATACCAGTGGAAAT
>JANQEH010000042.1 GCA_028278455.1 bacterium | reverse complement strand
TATTCATCGAGAAAGGATAAAACAGCACCTACCGGTAATGGATTCAGGTCGTACCAGTCACTGCCGGCGGTAAGCGGAACAAATTTTTACCTAGAAAACGGAAATGAGACTACTGACTCTATCATAAAGAGCATTGAAAAGGGAATATATATTACAGGTTTGATAGGTTTCGGTATAAATATTGTAAATGGTGATTATTCAAGAGGTGCAGAAGGGATCTTGATTGAGAACGGAGAACTTACAAAGGCGGTTGATGAAATTACCATCTCCGGAAATATAATGGATATGTTGAAAGGAATATCATCCAGGGGGAATGATCTTGTATTCCGCGGCAGAGTTTCATCTCCTTCAATTCTGATTGATGAAATGGTAATTAGCGGGATTTAGAACATTTTACCCGGTATGTAAATGGATTTTATATCATTAATAACGATAATAGTATTTAGTTACCTTGCAGGATCTATCCCTAACAGCATTATCGCCGGTAAACTGATCCGGGGTATCGATATCAGAGAACACGGAAGCGGAAATGCCGGGGCGACAAACGTTATCAGGGTGATGGGCTGGAAGATAGGCCTTCTTGTGTTCATTCTCGATGTGGCAAAAGGCCTGATTGCGGTTTTACTGATTGCTGAATTATCTTTTACCGGCGGCCTGATTATTATAGGAGGATATGAACTCCATGATACTGTTATCAGGATAACCGCAGGGATGGCTGCAGTATTCGGTCATATATGGACTGTGTTTGCAGGTTTTAAAGGTGGAAAAGGTGTTGCCACAGCGGCAGGGATGGTACTTGGTCTGGCTCCGGTAGAAACCCTGATAAGTATGGGAGTATTTGCTCTGACGGCAGTTCCATCGAGATATGTTTCGCTTGGTTCAATGTCTGCTGCGATAACTTTCATGGTTGTGATACTGTACAGAAGAATCGGTCTCGGACACAGTATTGACACTCCTATGGTTATTTTTTCGGTTATTGTAGCCGTGTTGATAGTATTCACCCATCGGACAAATATTAAAAGATTATTAAATGGAACAGAGAATAAATTTGGGAAAAAATAATATATGCGTTCTTGGTGGGGGAAGCTGGGGTACAGCGATCTCGATGCTGCTGGCTGAGAACGGCTTTTCAGTTCTTACCTGGGAATTTATGGATGATCTTGCAATTGAGATGCAGGAAACAAGAGAGAACAGAATGTTCATGCCGGGTATGAAACTTCCTGATAATATTGAAGTTACAAACGACATTGAAAGAGCTGCCGGATGGAGTGACATCATTGTTTTTTCAGTCCCGTCCCATGTTGTGAGAATTGTTGCAGGAAAAATCGGAGAATATATCAGTGAAAGAAAGAAATATATAAGCGCTACAAAGGGAATCGAGATAGAGTCACTAAAACGGATGTCTCAGGTTTATAAAGAAGTACTGCCTGATGCGGATGATGATAATATTGCAGTGCTTTCGGGTCCGAGTTTTGCCGCGGAAGTATGCAGGAAATTCCCGACTGCTATAGTGGCAGGTTCAAAGAATGATGACCTTATCAAGGATATACAGAAGATTTTCATGAATAGCTACTTCAGGGTTTATGGTAATAATGATATAACAGGGGTAGAGCTTGGAGGATCCCTGAAGAACGTGATGGCTATCGCTGCAGGTATAGTTGACGGCGTTGGTTATGGAGATAATACTAAATCTGCCCTAATTACAAGGGGAATTGCTGAAATGACAAGACTGGGTATGAGGATGGGATCGGAAATGATGACTTTTGCCGGATTGTCAGGTGTAGGAGATCTGATCCTGACCTGTATGGGAAAACTGAGCAGGAACCTTCACGTAGGTAAAGAGATAGGAAGCGGGAAGAAACTTGAAACTATTCTAGAGGAGATGATACAGGTTGCGGAAGGGGTTAAAACAGCAGACGCAGTTCACAAACTCAGTAGTGAAATGGGTGTGGAAACACCGATAATGGAGAAAGTCTATGAGGTCCTGTTTAATGGGAAGGAAGCGGGAACAGCAATTGAAGAACTCATGTTAAGAGAAGCAAAAGCCGAGCATTGAAATAGATCATATTTTTAAGTATATTAGGAAACATACTGTATCAATATATAATCCTCTGAAGCAGGGGATTATTTTATGAAATCTAACTGAAATTAATTATCCGGAGATAAAATGGACGGTGTTTATATCAACAAAGTATCTGAGCATGAAGGCAGTGAAGTAAAAATATATGGATGGGTATACAACAAAACCCATAAAGGTAAATTGTATTTTCTGATGGTAAGAGACGGTACCGGTATGATACAATCGGTTGTCTTCAAGGGAGATGTGGATGAAGAGACATTCGAAAATGCCGAAAAAGTTACACAGGAATCTTCTGTAATTGTATATGGGAAGATCAAGGAGGAGAAAAGAGCTCCCGGCGGTTATGAACTACAGGTAACTAAACTTGATATCATTCAGGTAGCCGAAGAATATCCGATCTCTCCGAAGGAGCACGGGGATTCATTCCTTATGGATCACAGGCACCTCTGGCTAAGGTCTACAAGACAGCACGCTATCCTCCGCGTACGGCATGAGATAATACGGGCCAGCAGAGAATTCTTTGATAACAGGGATTTTGTCCTCGTGGATACTCCAATATTTACTCCGTCTGCATGTGAAGGTACCACTACATTGTTCGAAACGGATTATTTCGGGAGAAAGGCTTATCTAACTCAAAGCGGTCAGCTTTATGCAGAAGCGGGAGCTATGGCGTTTGGCAAAGTATATACATGCAGTCCCGCATTCAGGGCAGAGAAATCGAAAACACGCAGACATCTTATTGAGTTCTGGCTGATCGAACCGGAAGTTGCATTTTATGATCTTGAAGATAACATGAAGCTCGCAGAAGAACACATTGCATACGTTGTACAAAGTGTTTTGGAGAACAGGAAAAACGAGCTTGAGATCCTTGAGAGAGATACAAAAATACTTGAGAACTCGACTCCTCCTTATCCTCGAATACACTATGATGAAGCCGTTAAGATGCTGCAGGATATGGGAATGGATTTTGCATGGGGGAGTGATTTCGGAGCGCCGGATGAAACGGCACTGACAGAGAAATATGATAAACCTTTCTTCATTACCCATTTTCCGGCTGAGATCAAAGCATTCTATATGAAACGGGATAAGGACCGTCCGGAATGTGCTCTTGCATGTGATATGCTTGCACCAGAGGGTTATGGTGAGATTATTGGCGGAAGCCAGCGAGAGGATGATCTGAACGAACTTTTGAGCAGGATAGCAGAACACAAGCTTCCCCAGGAAGCATTCGAGTGGTTTCTCGATTTAAGAAGATACGGCACGGTTCCCCATTCAGGCTATGGTCTTGGAATAGAAAGATTACTCGCATGGATATGTAAACTGCCTCATGTCAGGGAAACCCTTCCCTTTCCGAGGATGCTGCACAGATTAACGCCTTAATCAACGGAGATAGACATGAGCGAAGAAAAATCAATATCGTTTTCTGAATATATAATGAAAGTCGTGACAAGAAAACCTTTAATTGCGGTTATCGGAGCAGGATCCTGTGATGACAAGATTTTTACGCTGGCAGAAGAAGTCGGTAAAGAAATCGCGATAAGGGAAGGTATTGTGGTTTGCGGTGGGCTTTACGGTGTAATGGAAGCCTGCTGTAAAGGTGCCAAAGAGGCAAATGGCCTAACAATCGGAATTCTTCCCGGTACAGGTATCGATGAAGCAAACAAGTACGTCGATATTCCAGTTGCAACAGGGCAGGGAATTGCCAGGAATTCGATCATTGCCCATACTGGAAGGGCGGCGATTGCTGTTGATGGAAAATTCGGAACATTATCTGAAATCGGATTCTTCCTGCAGTTAGGTAAACCTGTCGTCGGTCTGGATACCTGGGATGTTTCGGAAGAAATCACAAAAGCAGGAAATCCAATAGAGGCCGTAGAAACAGTGTTTGACCTTCTGCTAAATAAGTGACCTGAGATCAATAATTATGTCTGTCAGAGCAAATATACTTGTTAAAGGTGTTGTTCAGGGAGTTGGATTCAGATGGTTTGTCACAAGGACTGCCGAGAAATTGAGAGTTACCGGCTGGGTAAAGAACAATATCGACGGTTCTGTTGAGATAGATGTAGAAGGTGACAGGGGCGAGATTGAAATATTGATAGCAGAGGTAAAGGCTGGGCCGCGTTCCAGCGTTGTAACGGATGTTATAATTAACTGGAAGGATTTCATGGGGCTATATAACGGATTTAATGTAAGATTCTGAAATTGAAAATAAAGGAGATTTGGTTCAGTGGATATTCTTAAAAGGACAAGAGTTGTGCAGGATTTTCCGAAACCGGGAATTGGATTCTTTGACATTACTACGGTATTGAAAGATGCAGAAGCATTTAAATATGTGATAGATACATTTCATAAAGAGTACACAGATCTTGAGTTCGATTTGATAGCGGGGATAGAGGCAAGAGGCTTTATTTTTGCTTCGGCACTTGCATTGAAAATGAATAAAGGGCTGGTATTAATAAGAAAACCCGGTAAGCTTCCGGCTGAAACATACAAAGAAGAATATGCTCTTGAGTACGGAACTAATGCCATCGAAATGCATAAAGATGCTATTTCTGAGGGAGACAAAGTACTACTTTTGGATGATCTGCTTGCAACAGGGGGAACTCTTGAAGCGGCCAGCAAAGTCATCGAGAAAGCTAAAGGTAAAATAGCTGGTATAGGATTGATGATAGAGTTGGATTTTCTTAATGGAAGGGAAAAAGTCAAAAACTATCCAATTTTTTCGATAGCCAATGTCAGCGAATGAAGATATTTAGTGAATAAGAATTGAGAAAACAATGAGAGTTGTTGTACAGAGAGTATCAAGAGGACATGTCTCGATCGAAGGTGATATCGTTGGAAAAATAAACCATGGGCTCGTAATACTTCTCGGTGTTGCGGAAGGTGATACAGAGGGAGATGCACGTTTTCTTGCCGACAAATGTGTTAACCTGAGGATATTTCAGGATGAAAATGATAAAATGAATTTATCATTATTGGATATAGGAGGAGAGATTCTTTCTATCTCACAATTTACCCTGTACGGGGATTGCAGAAAAGGGAGAAGACCCAGCTTCATAAAAGCTGCAGGGCCTGATGAAGGAAACAGGCTTTACGAGAAATTCAACTCCTACATTTCTGAGCATGGTGTTAATGTTGAAACCGGGGAATTTGGTGCAATGATGAACGTTGAGCTTATTAATGCCGGCCCCGTTACAATAATTATAGACTCAAAAGATTGAGATTTATTTCTTCGCTTGTGACAGAAGTTTTATACTGATCTCCATTGTAAAAGGATTATTTTCCCATTTAAAAGGAATAGCTATAATAGGATTTTCATATTTATGTTTAATAACATGTTTCGGTCCTGTCACTACCATGGGTATAGATAGCTGGTAAGAGATACCGAGTTCTGTGAACTCTGTTTTTGCTCCACCAACAACTATGTTGACAAGTTCTCCTACCATATCCTGTACCTCAGAAGATAGGCTGTCAGCCGATTCCCCGATCATCTTTTCATATATCTTCAGAATTGATTGCTCCGGAAAAGTCAGCGCTACTGAACCGGAAAGGTAGTTACCGGCCATTCCCATTATACCTGTTATATCACCTGTAGTATAATTGTCTTTTTTGAGATAAGGTTTGTCACGCGAAACCTGAATACCCACCATGGTATCCATCGCATTGAATACAGCGTTATTAAAAGGATTTATATAGTCAATTTTCATTATTACCTCCGTTATCCATCACAGTCATTAACCACTGATTGTCTTTTTAACTTTATCAAGCAAAGTATCTTTGTCGAATGGCTTAACAATGTAATTATTGACTCCCTGTTTCAACGCCTCGATAACTTCACCTTTGCCGCCTTCAGTCGTTATCATAATTATTGGAATATCCTTGTACACATCACTTTGCTTAAGTTCCTTCACAAATGTCAGTCCATCCATATTTGGCATGTTCCAATCAGTTAATACAAGTTCAACCCCCTCCATATTTGCAAGGGCTTCAATGCCGTCACCCGCCTCTACAAGGTCATCATATCCTGAAGACTTTAGACTATTAATAATAATTCTCCTCATGGTGACGGAGTCATCAACAACAAGAACCTTCATTTTTACTCCTCCTGGTTACCTTAAATGATGTATTATTAAGGATAAGAGTTTTATATAAGTTGTTTATTAGTAACAAGTCAAAATTGGATCAATATTCTTTCTACTCATTAGCAATTGCCGTGCCATTCCCGATTTGCCTTTCTTCAGGCAGTATCACTCCTATTATAACTATAATAGAATGCTATAAATTAGACAATTATGTTAAAAATTCAACAAAAAATTAGATCAAATTAAGCTAAAATAGTAAAAATTGACAACTTTTGATGGTCTGGCTCAGTCTAATATTATAGAATAGAAAAAAAGAACCTTTTCAGAGATGTCTTACGTATATTTTTATAAGCTATTTTGAGTAGGAGCAAATCATGTCTATTAGAAAAACTTTTTCGTTTATTCTCATTATTCTCTTTATACTTTCACTGGGTACTGCAGTCCTGGCACAGAGTAAGGATGAAAATCCAAAGTTCAAATACGATTCGAGACGGGACAGGACCACTATCAGTTATCCTTCGGGTAGGACTATAACGATGCCAGGAGAGTATGATGAAAGAGATCTGGATTATATAGAAAGAAAATTAGACCGCCAGATGAGAAAGCTTGAAAGAAGAATAAGCAGATTGGATGATATCCATGTTGATCTCAGCGATATTGATATCGATCTGCAGCATCTTGACAGGCAACTCAGTAATCTTGACGAGGTAATTGATATTAGTCTTAAAAATGCCCTGAAAGACCTTGATATCGCCCTTGCCGGTTTAGAGGATATTCATATTGATCTATCCGGCCTTGAAGCGCTTGAGGACCTGGAGATTGATCTTTCCGGGCTGGAAGCTCTGAATGATCTGGAAATAGACCTCTCAGGATTAGAAGTACTTGAAGATACGGAAATAGATCTATCAGGATTAGAGGCACTGAATGATTTTAATTTTGATTTTGACTTTGACAATGATTTTGATTTTGACTTCGATTTTGACTTCGACTTCGGCAGCGACTTTGATTTCGATTTCGATTTCAGTTTTCTCGAGAATCTTGACATTCAGATTGAGAATGCCCTGGACAGGGGATTTGATAACAATATTCATATAATCATCAGAGATGAACAGAACTATGATCTTAAAACTAAAAATATGATCAGGATCAAAGACCGTGATTGGGATAAATTGAGTGTCAAAGAGAGAAAGAAGAAAAAGAAAGGTTATCAGTAAAAAAACTGACCAGAATTTTCAGAAAAAAACTAAGCTCCGGAAGGAACTTAGTTTTTTTTATTTTGTGGAATATATTAAGGGAGAATATTGTTTATAATAGCACACCAAAATAAAATGTATTAATTAAATTAAATTGAATTATAGAGTTTTGAATTTGTAATTATTAGTGCAAATGTAAAAAAACAACAATTTAACTAAATGGGAATATGATACCAGATATTATAAAGATCAAAGAATACATGGATCGAAATGTATTCAGGTTAGTTCTATTCTCCGTTGTTGGAGTTCTTGCGATTTCTGTAATTACTCTGATGGTGATGAAGGAAGAAGTCGAAGGAATTGAAACTTATACAGTAGAAAAAGGTGAGTTCGACGTAGTTTTGTCAGAGTCCGCAGAGATCAAAGCTGTGCAATTTCGTGAGATCAGGATGCCATGGATGATGTCCAGAGGAGGTTACGGCAGGGGAAGAGGCAGAGGCGGCTGGGATTCCACACCGAGGCAGATTATCTATATGGCAGAAGAAGGCATTGTTGTTCAGGAAGGCGATACGCTTATCAAGTTTGATGTCTCAGATCTTTTAGAGAAAAAGGATGATGCACTCGAAGAGTTGATAACTGCCCAGGACCAGTATAATGAAGAAATCGAACTTCAAAAATCTCAGAAGATTACGGATGATAAAAGTAAACAGAATTCTGCATTCAGTATTGAGAATGCAAGACTGAATCTTCAACTCGCTCAATTCGAATCTGATATTACTAAAAAAGAAAGGCAGCTTGAGCTTGAGATAGCTCGTATTGATTCAAAAAAGGTCGAAGTAGAGATTGCCGCCAGAGAATTAACCAGGCAATATAGACTTGAGAACAGGAAGAAAGATATTGAAGCTGGTCAGAACACAATAGACGCATATGATCTACAGATTGATATGTATACTATCCTTGCTCCTTTCTCCGGATTAGTGGTTTATACAGAGAGCGGCTGGCCTACGCCTAAAAAGGTTCAGCTTGGAGATACCCCCCACCCGATGCAGACTTTGATGCAGTTACCTGATCTGTCGTCAATAAAGGCGACTATTTACATTAACGACATGGATATAAACCGTATCTGGAACGGCCAGTTAGGCAGGCTTCGGTTGGAATCTTATCCTGATGAGGTTTTTACAGGTAAGGTTTCAAGAATCGCTTACCTGTCTCAGAAGACCACTACCTCATATTATTCAAACCTGAAGGTGGTAGAGGTGGAACTCCTGCTGGATGAAGCAAATGAAAAATTCAGACCCGGGATGTCTGCACATGTCGAATTAATCGTTGACAAAGTAAAAGAAGCGCTTGTGATCCCCATGAGCTCAGTTTTTGAGGTAGATGGGGCTGCTCATGTCATGATGGAAAATGGTGACATTCAGGAGATTGGGCTGGGAAGACACTGTGAATGTAAAGTTGAAGTTCTTTCCGGACTTGAAGAAGGTGATGAGATAGTAACGACTCCATACGGAATGGGGACTAAACTCGGTTCCCTGAACGAATTCCAGGACAGGATGAACCAGGTAGTTCAGTTTCAGGAGCATTTTGATGAGATAAAGAATCTTGGAATTGATTATGATTATGATGCGAACCGGGGAAAACCGGCTGATACAGGCCCGCCATCTGGCTCCGGTCCAGGAATGGAAATATCTGAGGATATGATAAAAAGGATCCTTGATAGGCAGGGTCTTGAAGCAACACCGGAAAATATAAAGAAAACCCGGGAAATGATAGCAGAAAGAATGAAAAGCGGTAACTTTCAGCGAGGAAGAGGAGAGGGCAGAGGCAGAGGCGAAGGCAGAGGAGGATTCGATAGATCCAGAAGCCAGGGCAGCAGACCAGATCAAAGGACTGTTAAAAGTGAAGTAAAACCCGATTCTACAGGCAATAAAAAATAATTAACCATTAATAAACTAGTATATAGAGGTTTGACTCAGATGAAGGATCTAATAAGCAAAATAATGACTACCAACCTGAAGTATTATCTTGGCGGAGTTTTTATTCTGATAATTGCCATGATATACATGGGATTTGAGACTACAGCAATACAGGTCGAAACATCGGAAGTAAGAAACGGAGAATTCATAATCGATGTAGTGACCGTTGGAGAAATAAAAGCTCATAAATCAACTGTTGTTACTGCACCTTCCAATATCAGGGGGAGTCTGCAGATAGTTGAGATAGTACCCGAAGGTACCCAAGTTAAGAAAGGTGATTTTCTCCTAAGGTTTGATATAGCCTCACTTGAATCTGATCTGATTCAGAGGGAGGACGATCTTGCCAATCAGCAATTGCAGAGAGAAGAGACTGTTTCAAGTCAGAAGGCTGCGATGGCACAGATGGAAGCAAATTTTGAAATCCAGAAGTATAATTATGAGCAGGCTAAGATCCGTTATGAGCTTATGAAGTTTGAACCGGAGATTAAGCAGAAGCAACAACAGATCGATATGATGAAAGCAGAATTGAACCTGAAAGAGGTCGAGGAAGAGATCAAGCAACAGAAAATCAGAGATGCTAATGATCTTCGAAGGCTGGATTCAAGAATCGGCAGAATGCAGGATTACGTAGACGACCTTAGAAAACAGATTGAAAGCGCAACGATTATAGCCCCGAGTGAGGGTCTAGTAGTATACAAGAAAAGGTTCTCGAGCAGCGGTGAGGAAAAGATCAAGGTAGGCGATAATGTTTTCAGGAGAATGGACTTAATCGAGATTCCCGACCTCAGTCTTATGCAGGTAGAGACTTCGGTAAATGAAGTAGATATCAGTAAACTCAGACGAGGGCAGGAGGTAATTATTACTCTCGATGCGCATGAAGGTAATTATTACGGTACAATTACGAATATAGCAAGACTTGCAAGATCTGAATATGGCGCATCTACAGTAAAAGTGTTTGATGTTGAAGTTACTATTAACAATACCGATGAAAGTCTTAAACCGGGAATGTCTTCAACCTGTCAGATAATAACGGATAAAGTTACTGATGTAGTTTTTGTTCCGCTTCAATCTGTGTTCGAAGAGGAGGGTGAAACTTTTGTATATCTTGCAGATAACGGAGATTATAAAAGAACAGTAATTCAGACAGATCAGAAGAACAGTGATTTCATTATAGTCTCTACCGGAGTTGAACCGGGACAGTTCGTAGCATTACGTGATCCATATTCAGCACTCGAGGAACTCGGAACGGAAGTTAAGGATAAACCGACTTCGACCAAGGCTAAAGCAGTGAAGGCAAATCAGGGTATGAATCCCAATATGATGAGAATGATGAGAGGGAGACACTAAGCGATGAATTTTGGTGAGAGTTTTAATATAGGGATTGTGGCTCTGCGTACCCACATGCTCAGGTCGTTCCTTACGATGCTGGGTATTATTTTCGGTGTTGCCGCTGTTATTGCGATGCTCTCGATCGGTGAGGGTGCGAAACAGCAGGCGCTAGAACAGATCGCAGTACTCGGTATTAATAATATAATCATACAGGATTTTCCAGTATCAGATGAAGAATCCGGAGATGAAAGAACGAATTATTCTAACGGGCTAAATCTTGGAGATGCTGAGGCAATAAAGAACCTGCTGTCTCTTACTGATCTGGTTGCCCCTCATAAGGAACTCGAGGTGAGCATCTCATATAAATCGGAGATAGCAGCCGGAATCGTGATTGGGACTACACCGGATTATGACGAGATTATGAGTTTCTATACTCAGGATGGAGCGTTTTTTAACTGGGACCAATACAATAATGCGGAAAGAGTCTGCATACTCGGTGCCGGAATAAAGAGAGACCTCTTCCAGTTCAAGGATCCAATAGGCGAAAGGATAAAGTTCAGTACTGAGAACTGGACACAATGGTTCACGGTGATCGGAGTAATGGAAACAAAGGGAATAGGCAGCGGTAAAGCCGGTACTATAAGTACAAGAAACCTGAATCAGGATGTTTACATTCCCCTGACTTCTGCTTTAAAGAGGTTCCACCATGGCAGGTTTGCCAGCGAACTGGACCAGATAACTGTCAGTATCGGTGAAACTGAGAGGATCAGGGAAGCGGCGAATATCATAAATGGTATTATGAATATCCGCCATAACGAAGTTCCGGATTATCAGTTGATAGTACCTGAAGAATTACTCAGACAAGAGCAGGAAACACAGAGAATCTTCAATATAGTGATGGGTGCAATTGCAGGGATTTCTCTACTTGTCGGAGGTATAGGTATTATGAATATAATGCTTGCTACTGTTCTTGAGAGAACACGCGAGATTGGTGTCCGGAGAGCTGTAGGAGCCAAGAAAAAAGATATAATGGGACAATTCGTCATCGAAGCGGTAGTCCTGAGTATATCCGGCGGACTGATAGGTATCTTTCTCGGTTTTGCAATGACCAAAATAATTGCAGTCTATGCGGATTGGCCTACAATAGTGTCAATCTGGGCTATAGTGCTTTCATTCGGTGTTTCGGTTGCTGTTGGATTGGTTTTTGGTATCTTCCCAGCAAAGAAAGCGGCGGAGGTCGATCCGATCGAATCACTTAGATATGAATAAAAATTATTGAATATATATCAAAGGGGGCACTTATATAGTGTCCCCTTTTTTAATTTAGTAAATCAAAAAGCTCGTGCCTGCAAATAAGGTGAAACCTCCAATATCGGATCCCTGAAATCTGCAGAATTCATATCTTACCCCGAAAGATACCCCCATAGTCATATTCTTTAAGAAAAAATTCGGATGAGTTATTGAATGACCAAGCTCGAAAAAGAATCCTGTACCGTTAGAAAGGTCTAATCTGTCCTTTTCCCGCTGTACGGTCATTTCATTGCCGTTAATAATCTCTACTGTTTTATATTTTATCCTCTCAGTTTTTTTGGAGTCTATTATGGATACTCCGGCAGTGATCCAGTTTGCAGAATTTTCGACATCAAAAAATTCATTAATGTGAAATTTCAATCCGATATTATTTGAGATCAATTTGTATTTGGAGCCTATAGTATGCTCATCGAGCTCATTGTAATAGTCTACCACCGTATAGTATTTTTCAAACATTTCCGACGATAATGTACCTGCACTGTAATAAAGGCAGTAATTGCGGTAGAACCTGTATGATAGCTGGCCTTCGAATCTTGGTCGCAAGCGATACTTCTTCCCGATACTGGCATCAGGTGTGCTGAAGTATCCAGCGGCTGCAGTTAATACCATCCTGGGCAGGTCTTCATATCTTATTGATGACCAGCCGATACTTTTCCGGAATTCGTAGTACTCATCCAGAGCAGAATCGGTCTCATAACTCGATAAACCATATACATTTCTGCTCAAGATGAAAGATTCCCGATAATGCCGGTTTGCGGCATCCATATTCCCTGCGTTCTTTTGAAGCTCACCAATATTCTTATGTGCTGCGATCAATTCGTCTGCGGAGGTGATTTCAGGATTAGCAGCAAGTATTGAAATGATCCTTTCCTGGGTCTCAATGCTGTTATCAATACTGTCAATCATCGTGTACAGCATCGCAATATCTTTAAGACAGGGTATAAGCTCTATGCTGTCATTGCCGTATTGTTCCTCCAGCACATGTAGCGATCTTATCATAAAATCTCCGGCATTCTCACTATCATCAAGCGCCGTGTAGATCATTGCAGTTCTGTTAAGCGCTTTCGCATGTGCTTCTGAAATGGTATTCTTCTCAGCATATATAGCACATATCCTGGAGTAAAGATCAAGCGCTGCAAACGAATCACCCTGTTCGTAATAAAGGTCGGCAAGGTCAGTCATGAACTCAGCCAGTTCAGGATCGTTTTCAGGAAGTATTTTTTCAAGTATATCAATGGACTTTTTTAGGTTAATAACTGCCCGGGTTTGAACGTTCATTTTATTATATAGAATACCTATATTATAATAAATTACAGCAACATCTCTGTTATCGGTTCCGATATCCGCAACTGCTCCTGCGGCGGCTCGAACGAGATACTCCACTGCAAGCGAAAGCTTTCCCTCTCCCATAAGTTTTGTACCGGTGGAATAATCTTCCTGCCATTCATTTAACTGAGCAAAAGATGTTGAAGAGAAGAGAAATAAAGAAGAAATGACAACTAAAAGTGCTGTTCTCAAAATAATCTCCTTTGTATTTCGGGCCTCTAATTAAAATATCAGCAGATTTGTACCTGCAAAAATCGTAAAACCGCCGACGTTCAGGCCATCGGTTTTACCGAAATCATATCTCGTTCCTATAGTGATTCCCATTGCCATATTTTTTCTCAGAAAATCCGGAAATGTTACTCTGTGTCCCAGCTCCAAATAAAAACCTGTTGCATCAAAGGGTGTTTCGGTTTTATCTTCCCTGGTCACCAGCCAGAGATCGTCGCCGATCCTCTCGTATTCCTGGTATTCAATTGCCTCCATTCTTGTTGATTCCATGATGGAAACACCTGCGCTGATCCAGTTGCTGGTTTGATCAATATTGAAGAATTCCTTTATCAGAAAGGTGAGTCCGATATTCTGACCCTTCATTTTGAAGTTGGCTTTATTTATAAAGCCGTTGAGTCTTCCAAGTGGATCATTCCTTTCATAATTACTCAGATCCATATATGTTTTTAACCTGCTGATACTATAAGAAATGAAGTAGTTACGGAAAATCCTCAGTGAAAAAGCCGCTTCATATTTCGGTCGGAAAATGAAATCTCTTTCAACGTCGGTTATCGCGGAATTGAAATATCCTGCCGTCAAGGCGACTACTCCCCTGGGAAGATCTTCATATCTGATAGTTGAGCGGCCGATGCTTTTTCGGAATTGATAATAATCATCGAGTGCCGTGTCGGTTTTCTCGCTTGATAATCCATATTCACTCCGGCTGATGTTATAGGCTTCTTTATAGTGTCTTTCAGCTTCATCATCGTTACCTGCAGCCTTGTATAGGTCTCCAAGCTCTTTGTGGGTGGCCAGGATTACATCGGTTTCCTCGAAGAAATCATCAGCCTCAATTATTGAAAGAATCCTCTTATAATAATCAATTACACTTGATGTTTCTCCTTTCATGGAATAAAATTCACCGATCTCTTTGAGAAAAGGTATTAGATTCTGGCTTTCTCTACCATATTCTGTCTCGTTAGCCTTAAGGGCTTTTAGGTAATATACCTCGGCTTTTTCCATATCATCTAGCCCCATACATATCTCTCCGACCCTCTTGCTGAATCGTGCGATCTCTTTATTACCCTGATTATTCTTCTCGAGAATCGCGGTGAGTTTCTCGTAAAGATCGATCGCTGAGAAATAGTCACCCTGGTCGTAATAGAGGTCAGCCAGGTCTACCATGAAATCGGCGATCTCGGGATCATCGGGAGGTAGAATACTTTCAATAATTTCAACGGATTTTGACAAATTTGTTATAGCCCTGCTGAAAATCTCAATTCTGTTGTAAATTACGCCAATATTATAGTAGATGGTAGCTACATCTTTGTTTTTTTCACCGATTTCAGCAGTGGCTTCCTTGGCGGCTAGTTCAAGGTACTTGACTGCCTGCGGGTATTTATTTTCTCCCATAAGTTTAGTACCTATGGCATAATTCTCCTGCCATTTACTAACCTGTGCATTTGATGCTGTTGTGACTGCCAGGATCACGATCAGAATCGAAAGTGTTTTAGCGGTTTTCATGGTCAATCCCCGTTATTTATCTGACTCGATTATTTTGAATCTTCCGGTACGTGTTTTTTTCTGATCTGAGTTCAGATCATGTATCTCTACTATGAATGTATATTCATCAGGTTTAAGATCAGATATATCGAATTCGATCATTTCCTTTGCGGTACTTGTCGGCGAACTGAAAGTGTATTCCTGGGAAATGATGTTATATATCGAAGTATTCTTCAGCATCTCGTCAAGGCTTGTTCCCTTGCGGTAGGGAGCGATAATATAGCTGATGTTGTATTTAGCTTTCTGGTCTGATCCGAGTACAAGGTGATATACCTCCAGGTATGTCTGCAGGTTATCTCCCTGGACAATATTATCAACCGGGAGAACCGGAAAGGGGTATCTCCCTGTCTCTAAATCCTCAGTTATAACCATACCGGTAACGAGGTCACTTATTTCGAGTGCCGAAAATTCCTCTTTCAGCGGAGTTACTTTATCCAGAGCCTTTTTTCCGAGATAGACAAGTTCCCCCATTTCGAACCTTTCGCTCAGAGGAAGATCATCGTGTACATCCATATCCCCGTCATCGTTAATTTCCGAGTTCAGGATGTAGTTATAGGTGCTGTCCCCGTGGTCTATCAGGTAAACCGATGTATTATCAAGGCCCGAGCCGGGAATATCTTCTAACCGTTCGACTTCTTTCCAGTTCTTATCCCTGATCATCAGGGTATGTTTTACTTTGAATTCGGGAATAATATTCCCGCCTGATGTTACTGCTTCTATCATTGCAGAATCTGCAACTCCCGGTGTAGATACAGCCAGTACAGCAAGTTTTGCCCGGTTCTGATCGTCGAGAAGCCTTATTTGTCTCGTAAGTATGTCGATCTCTACAACCATATCCTCGATATCCGATTTTTCCTGTGGGGCATATCTCTGGAGAACATTCTCCTGATTCTGTGCTTCGTAGTGAAAATACAGGTTCCTGTTCGCCGCTGCTGCTGCTGCGATAGCCTCACTCTGCATTTGGGCTTCAAGGGATAAAAGATCGTTGAATCTCTCTGCAAATTGGGAATCAAAGACCTGCAGTCTGTCATATAATCTGAGAAGAATGTAAAATCCCGGGTAGCTTGTAAATGTCCTCGCGCCTGCTTTTCTTGCTACATTCGGATCTGGATCCCTCCCTACTCTCGCACTCATATTTGATTTGCGGAAAAATCTATTATCTATAAGGTCTTCAGGGCCTTTCAGAAGCCCCCATGAACCGTATGATGCTCTTCCAAAGAGATAAGGAACTGTCCTGTCTCTGTATAAGTCTTTATAAACCCAGACCACCAGGCCTGACATTCCACGCAATTCTGTCTGCAAGTCTTCTATTACTGCCTGATCTTCGATGTCCCAGGCAGCAAAATCCTCTATGTTTGATGAGCCTGCAAGCCGAATATTTCTTGCCAGATGAGGCTCCCCGTACTTTACATATAGCAGTCCCCGGTCATCACAGCCGTAAATGCTGTAGTCATTCGCCGTGAAATGTTTACGGGAGTAGTTTATCCTTTCCCAATGTTCGAGGAGCCTTTCATTCAGTTCAGAAGTAGGGGTGAGGTCAGTTCTGATCCAGAAACCGGTGATCTCATTCGCGATATCCTCTGTGTCTCCATTCAACAATCTTTTCCACCTGTTTTTCTCTTCTTCTTCGAGCAGAGGTAGTATCCTTTTTGCTTCTTCAATCACAGTATCCCGGAAATCGCCGATATTTGTTCCGGAAAATCCCCAGATATAGAAATCCGAAGCTTTCTCGTAAAAGAACTCTTTTTCTTCTTTTGTTACAAGGTCAACATATGATATACCTATTCGGGGATCCGAAAGTCCTTTTGTTTCCAAAGTTCTCTTTCCGTATTCCCAAAGGTTCAGCGCCTTTACCCATGCCCCGTTATCGAGAGCTTCTTTTCCTTTCAGGTAATGGTCAGTCTGGGATAGAACAGGTTTTGTAAAAAGGATTAAGGCTGAAACGATAAGAATCAATGCAGGTTTTATTTTGATCGATGTTCTCATTGGGATGTCATTGCCTCCTTTAAACATTAATACGTTTGAAAAGAGAAAAACCCTAACCGAAATGTATGATTTTATTGATTATCAGCGGAAAAACAGAGTGTTCCCCATACCAATATTGCAGAATCTACTGGAAGAATATAACTAATAATCCTAAAATGTAAAACAAGAATATTTCAGATATTCTGAGTTTCCCCGTCTGAACTGAATTTCGCGGAAATTTTTACAACCGCAGCCCTGATTGTCACCCTCAGGTCGTCAAAATATGTATATGCGAGAGGTATGAAGATCAGAGTAAAGAATGTGGACGTAAAAAGTCCGCCAATTATCGTTCTACCGAGCGGTGCATAGGGTATACCGATTAAATTTGAGTTCCCCAGCGCCATCGGGATCAGACCGAAAATAGTTGTGAAAGCCGTCATAAGTATGGGTCTGAACCTGTTCTTGCTTGCTTCAACAATTGCAGCATGCCTCGAAAGCCCTTCTTTTCGGAACTGATTGATCATATCTACAAGAACGATCGCGTTATTTACCACAACCCCGATCAGAATTATTAGCCCTATCATTGCCATTATACCGAATGTCGTACC
Source organism: bacterium (assembly GCA_028278455.1). GTDB lineage: Bacteria > SM23-31 > SM23-31 > SM23-31 > SM23-31 > JANQEH01. Next base: position 6,495 of record JANQEH010000042.1, on the reverse strand, counting down.
GGTTATGAAAACCAGCCAGAACGCACCAAAAAATGAAAACGGTATGCAGACCAAGACCGTCAGTGGAAGAATGAACGATTCGAACAGCACTCCCATAAGAATGAAAACGAAGGTTATAGCCAGAATAACAGCAAACTGCTGGGCATTATCCTGTTCCTGGAATCTCCTGAACCGTGAACCCTTATCCCATTTGTAACCGCGAGGCATGTCGAAACCTGCCATTACGTTATCGATCTTCTCATATACTTTTTCGACATTATCTTCCGAAGTATATGACTTTACTTCGAGATATATGTTGCTGTTAATACGGTTGATAGAGCCAAGTCCCTTATCTATCCTGAACTTCACGAATGTCGAGAGAGGGATCTCCATACCTGATGCTGTTGCTACTGTAAAACCTTTGAGCTGATGCAGGTTTTCACGGTCTTCTTTCCGCAGCTGTATTCGTACATCGATTTCCTTTTCTTCCGTACGGTAGTCAGGGAGGTCTATACCCCGGACAATGTAGGATACCATTCCCGCTATTGTAGTGGGATCTATACCATATTTCATTGCGAGAGCCCTGTCGATTTCTATATGGATCTCGTTAGCAGTTTTCTGGAGGTCCGTCTCGATATTGATGAGTTCCGGGATTTCCTTTAATCGGCGTTCGACTTCGCGGGCGATCGGCAGGAGTGTACTACTATCCCTTCCGTATAAGAAGACGGACACCGATTTTTCATCCTGGTTATTCTGCCACCACTGTGTTCTTACCTCTACACCGGGAAATTCAGGAATTGAATTTTTGACCTCTTCAGCCACCTCATCAAGTGAGATACGGGTGTCTACCGGGATTCCAAGACCTTTTCGAATATTCCGGTAAGTTACATACCACCATGAATTGTTCTCCATAGGAGTGACGTAGGCCTGTACTATTCCCCAGTTGGTAGTATACCTTGCGTCTACCGTCCTTATGAAATGTCTGTCTCTATGCTCTTCAAGGTACGTTTCTACGCTTCTGATGAACCTGTCGGCATCTTCCATTGTATAACTGTCGGGCATCTCGGCTATAATCCTGAAATCGCCGATATTACCGCTTGTATTATCCATTTTCTTCATCAGGTTCGCAGGAACCTGAATACTGATCAGAATAACAAGTCCAATCATTACTGTATCAAAGCGGTGTCCAAGTGCCCAGTTCAGTAGCCTTTCGTAAATGTTTCTTGATCTCGCGATGATTCTGGGATCTTTTACTTTACCTTTCGTTGGCAGTTTGTTGGCTATAAGCGGAATAAATACCAATGCTACAAGCAGTGATCCAAGAAGAGCAGAGATCACAGGAAGTCCTATACGCAGCATATAGAATGCGAAACCGCCGTCGTCACTGAGAAGGATCAATGGCAAAAACACAACCACCGTTGTCAGGGTTGCCATAGTAACGGCCAGGGAAACCTCGCTGGCTCCGGAAATGGCAGCCTCGCTTGGAGGGTCTCCGAGATTTCTCCTTCTGTAAATATTCTCGACAATAACAATAGAATTATCAATTACGAGGCCAACGCATATCATCATGCCCATCAGAGTCATCAGGTTAAGCGACCAGCCGATAAAATACATTGTCGAGATCGTTATGACCAGGGAAAGCGGTATTGCCAGTGTAATCAGCATTGTCATTCTAGCCCGTCTCAGGAAGAACAAAAGTATGAAGAATGCAAATATACCTCCCCATAATCCGGCTTTCTGAAGGTTATCAATAGATTCCCTGATAAATCTTCCCTGGTCAAAGAACACGGTGAAAGTCATTCCCTCCAGGGCTTTGTTAGGTGTGATCTCCTCATTAATTTTTTCCAGAAGAAGGTTGCTGAGATCAACAGTGTTAGCCATCGATTCCTTGTAAACACCAACCTTTATTGCCTGTTTACCATCAAGCCTCTGTACCCATCTTACTTCGGGAATATCATAGCGGATATTTGATATATCCTTCAGGAGGATATCCGTTCCCTTTACCTGCAGATTCTCGATCTCCTCGAGGGAGGCGAATTTACCCAGAGATCTTATATATATCTTTTTTCTTCCTTCTGACAGATAACCGCTGGGCATGGCAAAGTTATCCTGTTGAAGGTTTTGAATAAGCGGGTAAATATCGATTTTAAGAGATTTAATCTTGTCCTGATCAAGGTCGATAAGGATCATTTTTTCAGTAGTGCCGTAGATCTCGACATTCGCTACACCGTCGATCTGCTCAAGAGGCCGTTTTACTAAAACGTCTACAAGATAATATGGATCCTGGAACTCCCTATCAAGAGAAATACCGAAGAAAAGTATGGGATCATCATCATCATTGAATTTTCTAACAAATATCCTTTCTATTTCACTGGGCAGGTCAGGCCTAACCCTCTCGATCCTGTCTCGAACCTGGTTATATGCCATGTCCATGTTAGCCTTCTGAGTGAATTCAAGCCATATTCTCGCTCCGTCAGTGCCGCTTTGCGAGCTTATCTCTGTCATGTTCCGAACAGTCTGCAATATCTCCTCTACCGGGCGTGTTATCTGTTCTTCGATTTCCTGAGGATTTGCGTTCCGGTAGGGAACATAAACCTGAAGAAAAGGGGGTGTATATCCCGGCGGGAACAGCTCAAGTTTAATCTTGCTGTATGCAATCACTCCAACAACCAGGATTGCCGACAGGATCATGATGATAGTTACCGGTCTGTTAACCGACAGGCTTGGAAGAAAGGCTTTTCTATTCATAATGATATATCTTTGTTATTGTTATTATTTTCTTCTGTCCACAACCGAATATACGGTCGGGATCACTATCAATGTCAATGCTGTTGAGCTTATCAGGCCGGCAATAACAGTTATAGCCATTGGCGTTCTTATCTCCGCTCCCTCGCCCAGTCCCAATGCCATGGGTAGAAGACCGAGTACCGTTGTTGCAGTAGTCATCAGGATCGGACGCAGCCTTACTTTACCGGCAAGTACTATGGCCTCAATCTTATCCATACCGCGTACCCTGAGCTGATTTATATAATCAACTAATACGATAGCATTGTTGACAACAATTCCCGCAAGCATTATAAGCCCTATGAATACAACAACGCTCAGGGATATTTTCAATGCGAAAAGCGTCAGAATCACACCGATTATAGCAAGAGGAATCGTAAACAGGATAACAAATGGGTGTATTAATGACTCGAACTGTGATGCCATTACTACGTAGATTAAAAATATAGCAAGGAGAAGCGCAAAACGGAGACTGTTGAGCGATGTTTCCATTTCCTTGTTCTGTCCGGTAACAGATGATGTGAAATCAGCCGGTATACTCATACGCTGCAGAGATTCCCCAATCCTTTCGGTTATGGTACCGAGGTCAACACCATCAATGTTTGCTGTGATTACCGCAACACGTTGCTGGTTTATCCTCCTGATCTCGCTCGGCCCTTCGTTTATAGAGATCGTAGCTACCGATGACAGGGGAATAGGTTTCGGATCACCGGGATTGATGACAAGGCGATAAAGGTCTTCAAGATTTGCTTTGTCCTCTTCACGGACTCTGACCAGGATATCTATTCTTCTTTCCCTATCCTTGAATTCTGTAGCCACTGCACCCTGAACTTTGTTCCGGATCAAAGAGGCTACCTGATAAATATTGAGATTGTTCTTTGCGAGTTTTGTCCTATCATATTTTATCTGAATTTCCGGATTTCCTCGCCGTATGTTTGATTTAATATCCGTTAGTCCCTGGATACCGGACATATTCGCCACAACTTCATCACTGAGCGATTTCAGCCTCTGCAGGTTGAAACCGCGAATCTCGACCTCTATCGGTGTCTTGAAGCTGAAGATAGCCGGTCGTGAGATCTTTGTCGTAACACCTGAAATGTTCGAAAGCTGATCTCTTATTGCTCTCATAGTCTGTTCTTCTTTTGCAATAAGGTTACCACCTTCAGTTAGAACGACATTCAGTCTGGCGGTATGTTCACCTTCTTCTGAGGTAGAAGATGCGCTGTTTTTCTCTACTCCGATAATGGAATTAACTTTTCTTATCTCAGGGATATCACTCACCGATGACTCAATTGACTGCAGGTATTCTGCTGTTTTTTCAAGCGGTGTACCGACAGGATAAGTGAACTCAACAGTATATTCACCCTGGTGAAGTTCCGGAATCAATTCCTGACCGATATTCGGAAGGAGGTATATCACAACCAGTGCAAATACAGCACCCGCACCAATTATCACTCCCGATCTGTGGTTGATAGCTCCCCTGATCACGATCGGATAAATCCTGTTAATGAAATCGAAGAAAAGATTGAACAGCCCGACTGCGGGAAGTACGATCATCAACACTAAGAATCCGGTGGATAGCAGCAGAGCAAAAAAAGTTGTCATAATGATTACACCGGACAATATAATTACCTTCCCCAAAAGGCTGAAGATTATTTCAAGGGTAAATCTTATTAGAGCATATATATTCACAAATAATACCGTGGATACACCAATTAATAGACGAGAAAAAATACTTTTCTTCTTTAACCAGTCATAATAAGAATTAAGTAGTGTCAAAAGGTTTAAATATGGTCTGAATATGAGAAGGTTAGTCCAAATTCTCTTGCCGAATATATCCGGGAGAAGTGACTTCTGGCTTTTTTCGGTAAGTCCGCTCTTTCTAAAGGGGGCTATTAAAAATGCAGCCAGTCCTTTCAGTATATTGATCACGAATTCCAGGGCAACGAAAACAAGAGTTGTCAGGATCTGGAATAATTTGATAATAAGGTCAAACAAGTTGCGAAAAATGCTAATAAATGCAAATCCATAAAGTGCTGACGTATTACCGACTGCAGGTTTTTCCTTTACCTCATTCAATTTTGTTCTCATTTTATTGAATGCGGGAAATTTGAATATATCGGCATTCGACACTCTGTCAAGAACTACCTTTGACTCCCCTGAATTTACCTGCCTTGATGCAAGCATCGGGATGAAGAACAATGCAGCGAGGAGTGATGCAAGGAGAGAGAATACCACTACCAGGGACATATCCCCGAAGATTTGTCCGGCGACACCTTCAACGAATACGATCGGAAAAAATACGGCAATGGTTGTAAGGGTAGAAGCTACGACAGCACTGCCAACTTCACCAGTTCCCCTGACTGCAGCCTCAACTATTGAATCACCTTCCTCCCGGCATCGGAAAATGGACTCCAACACAACTATGGAGTTGTCTACAAGCATACCGATACCGAGTGCCAGTCCTCCGAGCGACATTATATTAAGCGACACTTCATAGATATACATCGGAGCAAATGTCGCAATGATCGAAACCGGGATCGTCAGACCTATAATGATCGTGCTGGTGATATTTCTCAGGAAGAAATATAACACGATAATCGCGAGAACTCCACCCATTAATGCCGTATTCCTGACTTCATCCAGAGACCGTTTGATGAATTCGGATTGATCGTTATGGAGGATGATTTCGACTCCTTCAGGCAGTGAATAAGCTAAATAGCTGGTCATAGACCGTCTTGTAGCAATGTCCGCATCGTTGTTTCTGTTTTCATATAATCCGGATACGAATGCCTGTTGCTCCTGGGTACCAAATACGGCATTACGTATCATTGCCGCAACTCTTACAATATTAGCGTCCGCCTCTTTGAAAATCTCGATATCAACACTCTCAACTCCATTTACCCTGGTAAGTACTTCGCGCTCTTTATTGGTTCTGAATACCCTGCCGATATCCCTGATCCGTATATCAGCTCCGTTCCTTGTGCCGATTATCAATGAGCTGATCTCTTCAAGTGTCTTGAATTCATTAAGGGTTCTGACCAGGTATTCGGTATCTCCTTCTTTCAGATTCCCCCCGGCAAGATTTATATTCTCCTGGAATAATCTCTGGTTAATTTCATCTATCCCTATGTTAAGGATCGCAAGCTGTCTTTCACTGATCTCAACCCTTATCTCTTCTTCAAGTCCTCCTTTAATCCTTACAGCGGCAACTCCCGGTACTGTTTCGAGCTCCCTTCTGATCTCTTCATCCGATATTCTTCTTAATGCAAACAGGTCTGAGTTCCCGTAGAGTCCAAGCCTGATGATCGGATCAAGTGTCGGATCATACCTTAGGATCATGGGTCTTTTAACATCAGGTGGAAGAAATACCTGGTCAAGCTTTTCACGGACATCCTGTGTAGCGAGATTCATGTCTGTATCCCAGGTGAACTCAAGGATAACATCAGAGAATCCTGCTTTCGAGATCGAGCTTATGTTTACGAGATTGTTAACGATACCGAGTGATTGTTCAATCGGTCTGGATATAATGGTCTCGATCTCTTCAGGGGCTGTTCCCGGATATTCAGTTCTCACTGTGAGTGAAGGATATGTTATATCCGGCATCAAGTTCAGTGAAAGCCTCTGGTATGATATCAAACCAAAGACAAAAACCGCAAGTACTACCATAAGTATCGCAACAGGCCTGGTAGTAGTTATCCTGAATGTCTCTTTTATTTTCTTCTTTACATT
>JANQEH010000039.1 GCA_028278455.1 bacterium | reverse complement strand
CTCCGAAAGGCACGGTTCGGTATGAAATCTTCAACACCCGACCTCAATCCATAAGCTCCCCAACCTTTTTCCTTTCCAAACATGAAAATCAGGGATTCATCCGGTATTACAGTGTAGTATATCCAGACTTCGTATTCAGGCTGGAGATTATACTCGTTAAATGCCATTCGTGCAGACAGGTCATCTAACCATTTAGAGATTTCGAGAGAACCAGCACCAAATGTCCCGTTTCTTCTCCGGTCAGGTTTTCCATATTTTACATAAATTGTTCCACGGTCATCGGTGCCATATACTGTTTTTTGGTTTCGTAGAAAAGTGTCTCTTGCATAGTGGATTCTGTTCCAGTGCTCGATAAGCCTCTCATTAAACGGGGTAGACGGAGTAGGATCTACAGATATCCAGAATGCTTTTATCCGTGATAAAAGTCCGGGATCGTTATTATCGAGCATCGTAGTCCATTGTTCATACCTCTCCTTGGTTAAAAGAGGTTTGATCATCTCTATCTCTTTTTCGATTTCCGTCTTAAACTCGCCTGAAAACTCTCCTGAGAATCCCCAGTTATACATTGTAGTTGCAGTAGGATAAAGCCTTGTTGACTCCATCTTTGTAACTAATTCAATGAATCCCAGGCCAATTCTTGGATCAGATTTACCAAGTTTCAGCATCTCCTTTTGAGCACTGATCCAGATAGAAAGTGCCTTTTCATTCTCCCCGGATTCTTTTGCTTTGAGACCGGAAAGATAATAATTGCTTTTGTCTATTTCCTGAGAGAATACGCTTGAGGCAAAAAACAGAAATATTAGTATTTTAGATGTGAGCTTCATTATTAATTCTCTATATACGATAGTTAAAAGTTACTTAATAGAGTAATTATTTATTTCCTCGAGCACCAGTTAACCTTAAGAGAAAACTATTATGAGAGAATGAGCTTACAACTCGATGCTTCTAATAAATTATACAGCGTGAAATAAAATTTATTCCGCAAAAGTGTTAATTTATAATAAAGACTATAATATAATAAATATCAGATTCTGACAATTAGTTCCGGATATATCTCAGATCCCGGAGAGAGGATAAGTGGTAAAGGGTATAATTAGCAGGAATATATAATCGATCAACAGAATCTTTTAATAAAGTGCATCCGGAAATGATAAAGGGGCAATTAATGCCCCTTTCAATTCAGATTTTTCTACTTCTTTTTAAGATATTCTTTGTTGGCTACGAATGTCAGAAGTTTTATAAAATTTTCAGGTTCTAGGTACCCGGGCTGCCCGCCGATTATACTTCCATCGGATTCAAGGAAGAAAGTAGTAGGATAACCTGTTACCCCGAGTTCCCTTGCAAGTTTAACCTGCGGTATCGATCGGTTTTTGTATTTAACTTCTTTATCAGATTCAGCATCGAACTTAACGGGTATGAATTTTTCTTTTATCAGCTCCTTAACCTGGTCATTAGTATAGGTTTTTTCATCCATTACATCGCACCAGTGACACCAGTCTGTATAAAAATCGATCAATATTGCCTTATTTATCTTCTTAGCTTCATCCAGAGCATCATTAAAACTGTACCACTTTATGGTCTCTCCTGTACCCGGATAATTATCCATGTGATTATCACGATCCGATGAAGCGTAGACGACAAAGCTCAACAGTAAGATCGATATTGAAATTACAGCTATTCTAAATGGTGTAAAGAAACTTCTTAGCAATTCTTTTCCTTTCACTATGATCAGGAGAGTACGCTCTCAACCATACTTTTTATTTGCGGTTTCGGAACAGCGCCTACAAGCTGTGTTGCCACATTACCGCCTTTAAAGACAAGAAGTGAAGGTATACTTCTTATCTGGTATTTCATAGAAATGGTTGGATTGTTATCAACATCAACTTTACCAACCTTGATCTTACCTTCATACTCTTTTGCGATCTCGTCTATTGCCGGGGCTATCATCTTACATGGAGCGCACCACTCAGCCCAGAAATCGATCATAACGGGAATATCAGAATTAAGAACTTCTTCTTCAAAAGTTGCATCTGTAATTTCTAATGCGTTAGACATGAAACCTCCTTATTACCAAAAGAATTTGTTGAATATTTAAAAACCTTTTTTTAAAATCATTAGTTCCAAAAATATCTCTGCCTCAATTAATCTTTCATATGTAATGATAAGTATTTTACTATATCCCTGATCAGTATTTTTTTCTGCTCTCCGGTAGTCATGTTTTTCAGGTTAACCTCACCGGCAGCTTTTTCATCAGGACCGTAGACTATTACATATGGGATATTTTTTTTATTAGCGTAATTGAACTGCTTTCCGATTTTATCCGGCCGGTAATACATTTCTGCCGAAATCCCGTCCAGCCTCAATTGTCGAAGAAGACCGAGACATTCTGCCCTGAATACATTATCGAAGAAACAAACCAGAACATCAAGCTCATTTTTTCCGTGATCAAAAGAACCAAAACCTGATTTGATCAATGCATGAATCCTCTCCAGACCGAATGATGTTCCAGTTGCCGGTACTGAGTTTTTCGAGAAAATACCAACAAGGTCATCATATCTACCACCGCCAGCAAGAGAACCAACATCCGGGCGATCAGGCATTACTACTTCGAATATTGGACCGGTATAATAATCAAGGCCTCTTGCGAGTGCAAAATCGAAAACTGCTTTATCTTCCGGTATATTCATTTCAGTAAGAATAGTCAATATACAGTTGATCTCTTCAATACCTTCGCCAAGTGAATCGTTATCACCAAGTCTGGATCTCAGCAGCTCGAGAGCGTTTTCTCCGGTTATCCTGTCTGCCAGCAGATTCTTTATCGTATCAACGCCATCTTTTTCAAATCCTTTGTCAACCAACTCGTTTGTAACAGCTTCGAGTCCTTCTTTTTCAAGCTTGTCAATACTGCGACAGATCTCCTGTTCGCCATCGACCGGAAGACCTGCTCCAACTACCATACCCCTGAGAATCTTCCTGCTGTTTATTCTCACTTCAACATCATTGAATTCAATAGCTTTAAATACATCAATCATCAAAGCGATGATCTCTGCATCGGCAATAACCTCTTCAATCCCCACTGTATCTACATCACACTGGTAAAATTCTCTGTAACGTCCCCTTTTTAGCTGGGGATTATCGGCCCGCCAGACCGGCTGGATCTGATATCTTTTAAAGGGTTTGGTCAGGTGAGGATTCATCGCAATGACTCTTGCAAGAGGAACGGTCAAATCATACCTGAGAGCCAAGGTTTTACCACCTTTATATGCTAAAGGGTATAGAAGTTTCTCAGCATCATCTCCATATTTGCCGGCAAGTATATCAAGGTGTTCGACAGCAGGTGTTTCAAGAGGGGAGAAACCATACAGTCTAAAAATATTTCTGATTGTAGATATGATTCTCTCTCTAACTCTCATATCTTCGGGCAGCATATCACGAGTACCTTTAAAAGTACGAGGTGTGATCTTCTCGGTCATCTATCGTTTCTCCGGAAAATTCAGAATTCAGTGAATAGTTAATTTAAAAAATATTTCAATCTTTAGAAATAAAAACTTTAAAAGAAATTGGTCTGATCAAAATCCTCTTGTTAGTTCAGCTTCAAATAAGGGAACGATTTTTGAAAACATAGGGCAGAAGAATAAGTTTTTGTGGGGTATCTGAGATTGTTTTAATTTAGTGAGTAAATGACATTGCGGCTTTAAGCGATCAGTATCCCAGGTCTATGATATTCGCATGCAAAACTTGCAATGACCTGAGAACTTGAAATAAAATTGGCTGCTTTTTAGATGTACAGGAAAAATAGAGGATTGTTTATGATGGCTATAAATGATCATTTCTGGAATTGAACAAAAAAAGAGCGGCAGATGCCGCTCATCTATAAATGGGTAAAATTTTCAATCACTGCAAATTCAGATTTTAAATTCCGAATTGTTTCAGAAGTTGATCTGCCAGTGCGGATGATACATTTTCCTGGTTATAAAAACCTTCTTTGATCTTTTCCCGGACTGCGTCGATCTTTTCTGTCCTGACACCCGATACATTATCTAAAGATTTTTTTGCAGTATTGGCAATACCTGAAGTATTGGCAAGGTCTCGGGCTTCGGAAGAGATCTCTACCTTATCATTCGGCTGTTTTACTTCTGATACATCCTGTTTGCGGGTTTTTTTCTGAACCTGCTGAGTCTGAACTGACTGTGCTATTTGATTTACTTTCATATCGTTACCTCCACCTTTGTT
>JANQEH010000315.1 GCA_028278455.1 bacterium | reverse complement strand
AAAGCAAAAAATAAGGAGCTTGAATATCTAAAAAAGAACCTTGAAAGGATCGTAAATAAAAGGACAAGGCAGCTAAAAAATTCTGAAGAGAAATTCAGGAATCTGACTGAAACGGCTAATGATGCTATTATATCCGTTGATAATACAGGAAAAATATTATCGTGGAATGACGGAGCCAAGAGAATGTTCGGATTCAACGAAACAGATGTGATCGGCAAATCTTTTACATTAATTATACCACCGGAGTTAAAGGGATTCCATAAGAAAAAATTCGATAATCTCAAGTATAAAAGAAAAAAATGGTTTGTTGATAATACAATTGATATTTCCGGTAAAAATCCTGATGGCGAGATTTTCTACGGTGAAGTGAATATTTCTTTCTGGTATCGATCCGGAAAAAGATGCTATACATGTATAATCAGGGATGTTACAATCAGGAAGAGGGCTGAAAAGAACAAACTAAAGAAAGAAAAACTTCTTGGTGTTCTCGAGATGGCAGGGGCAGCCTGTCATGAACTTAATCAGCCACTACAGGTAATCTCCGGATATTCAAGCCTGCTTTTATCTGAAGTCATTGATAAAGATACTATAGAAAAATATTCAAATATGATACATAGCCAGGTTGATAAACTCGGTGAAATTACGGAAAAATTGCAAAATGTAACTAAATATAAAACAAAAGACTATCTTAACGGGAAAATAATAGATATAGAAGAAGCATCAAAAGAGTAACTACTTATACTAATATGGAGAATATAATGGAGAGCAGAAGAATTCTTGTAATAGATGACGAAGAATCCATTAGAAATTTGTTCGAAAAAGTATTCAGTAAAGAAGGATATGATGTCGAGACAGCAGAATCAGCAGAATCAGCACTTGAAAAATTAGATAATTCAGGTATTCATGTTTATTTTGTCGATCTGCAGCTTCCGGGCATGAACGGACTCGAACTCTGTTATAAAATAAAAGGAAAAAATCCTGTTTCAATTTGTCATGCGGTTACTGGATATACTTCGGTTTACGATTTAGTTGAGTGCCGTGAAGCAGGATTTGATGACTATTTCACCAAACCGGTAAGAGTTGAACTATTACTTAGGGCAGCTGAAATCGCCTTTGAAAGGATCGAAAGGTGGAGGAAATAGGTATTAAACACGCTTTCATCGGCAGGGATCATATTTGCTTCGGTTTTTTATTTATAGCAAGAAACAAATATGTTTTTTTTACGTTTAACAGTATATCACTAAAAATGATAGACAAATAAATCATTATTTTTTTTAATATATGTCTAACAATGTTAGTCAAATTAATAAAGGTATTGCGTATGAAAATACTTACCAGACAAGAAGAGATGTTCCTTCTTGCGGTGTGGCGTCTTGCAGAAAATGCATATGGGGTAACGATAGCGGAGAAACTATCTGAAACAACCGGGAAGAAATGGATTGTAGGCCAGGTATATGTTCCTCTTGAACGTCTTGAACAGAAAGGTTACTTACGGTCGTACTTCAGTGAACCGGTAAGCGAAAGGGGCGGTAGAAGCAAAAGACTTTACAGGATAACAAAGGAAGGATTAAATGCATTGATTGAAGTGAAATCAGTTGAGAATTCACTTTGGAAAGATATCAATATGATATCACTGGAACATGGAAAAGAAAACAGTTGATGTGTTATGACCTTTAAAAGACCGAAAAGAAAGTACTCTACAACCGAACGTGTGATAAAATTCCTGTTCCCCGATACAATGGAATCTAACCTGGGAGATTTCATTGAGATCTATAATGAAAAACTACGATCTAAAGGGCTATTATCTGCGTACATCTGTTTTGCTGAATTCATATTAAAATCTTTCCCTTCAGTTTTTGTCTCAAGACTTTACAGGAGATCAACAATGTTCAAAAATTATCTGAAAACCGCATTTAGAATTAACAAACGGCGAAAAGGTTTTTCGCTAATCAATATCCTTGGTTTATCTGCAGGATTCACTTGCTGCATATTCATAATAATATATATCCAATATGAAACGAGCTGGGATTCCTTTCACAAAGATGCCGAAAGGAAGTACCGGCTGGTATCAGCCATTAAAAAGGACACAGGCATTCTTAGATTTCAGGGAGTCGCGCCTGCACTAAAAGTCTACATTAGCGAAAATATACCTCAGGCAGAAAAATCGGCAAGATTCTGGACTACAAGAGATGCTGATGTGAAAATTGGCGATAAGTTATTCAGAGAAAAGGGACAGAATATTGCGTATACCGACCGCGATCTTATAGATATATTTACTCTGCCGATAATATACGGAGATTCGTCACATGTATTGTCAAGGCCGGGAACTGCTGTGATCTCTCAGACGACTGCACGGAAATATTTTGGAGATGAAGATCCTGTAGGTAAAATAATAAGGATAGATACAACAAGATTTGAGGTCTCGAGCGTTGTACAGAATCCCAGGGGTAACTCAGTATTAAAATTTAACATCCTTATCCCGTGGGAGAGTAATCCATTTAGAACTCATCTCAACGGATGGGGGGGATTTGTCCAGACATATGTAAAGCTTGGATCGGAAGTAGATAAAATCCATTTTAAGAGTCTGGTAACAAAGGTGATGAACGATAAAAACGAGTCTGCTTATAATAGTAGAGGTGAAGAGTATTCTGTTGAAATACAGTCTATTTCGGATATATACCTTCACTCATCCGACATTTCGTCTGTTAACCAGGCTCAGGGAAGCCTCACCAATATATATATATTCGGATGGATAGCATTTATTATAATCCTGATTGCCAGTATTAATTTTACGAATTTATCAACTGCACGATCGGTTAACAGGGCGTGCGAAGTCGGGATGAGAAAAGTTGCAGGCGCTAACCGTGGACAGCTGATCTTTCAATTCATCTGTGAATCAATACTGACAGTCTCAATTTCATATTTTATTGCTTTAGTCACTGCGATTATTCTATTTTCTCCTTTCCGGCAGCTTACTTTAATTGATATAGAACTTTCAGGCTTATTCAATATGACTTTTATTTCATCATCGATATTCATGATTTTCTTCATTGGGATTGCTGCCGGGTGTTACCCGGCATTTATCCTTTCCTCTTTCAAACCATCATCAGTTCTAAAAGGATCTGTCCGTACAGGATTAAGAAGCGGGAATATAAGAAAAATCCTGGTTGTAGGTCAATTTGCATTGTCAATAATCATGTTAGCAGGTTCTATTATTTTTTCGCAACAGCTAGACTACATGAAAAACGCCTCTTTAGGATTTGAGAAAGAGCGGAAGCTTATAATAAATATGGAAGGGAACAAAATTGGTCCAAAAAATTATTCGTCAATTAAAGAAGAATTTCTTAGTATCCCTGCAGTTCAGGGAGCTTCATTCAGCTCGAGTGTTCCGGGTAAATGGTTGTACCATTGGAGAATCTGGCCTTATGGTGAGCAGCAGACCAATACGATTTATCTCAGAGTCATGACTGCCGATGAAGATTTCTTTTCATTATATGATCTCGATATTATTAAGACAGCAGGATCAAATGCAGACATGTCAGATTTTTCTGTCATGTCCTGGATGATCAATGAATCTGCAGTTAAAGCATATGGATGGGAAAATCCGGATGAAGCTGTAGTTAAGACTTTGAAGGACGGTAATCTGAAAATTGCGGGTGTGTACAAAGATTTTCATTTTACAGGGCTACAGGAGTTAATAGAACCTCAGGCGATCGGATTTATAATAGAGGATTTCAGATTTCTATCTCTTAAGGTATCTTCTATTGAAGTGAGCAACACAATTTCCTTGATTGAATCAAAATATAAGATGTTGTTTTCTGAAAGGGTATTTGAATGCTATTTTCTTGATGAAGATTTTAACAGACTTTACCTGAAAGAAGAAAGGGTATCTAAGATTTTCGGCATTTTTACAATGATGGGAATTCTGATCGCTTACCTGGGATTATTCGGTATGGCAGCATATGCGGCTCAACAGCGGACAAAAGAGATTGGGATCAGAAAAGTATTGGGCTCGACAGTGAACGGGATCGCAGTTCTATTGTTAAAGGAATTTATTTACCTTATAATAATCTCTATTATCATCGCCTGGCCTGTCAGTTATTATATCATGAATATCTGGCTGCAGGATTTCGCATATAGAATTAGTATACCTATTTGGAGTTTCTTCTTATCGGGAATGACAGCAGTATTAATTGCGCTGCTATCTTCAGGATTTCAATCTTTTAAGGCTGCTCGTACTGATCCGGTAAATTCATTGAGGTATGAATAGAAAAGTGGCAAACTGTTAATTATGATTCTAATTAAGATCATATAAAACACTATTTATATACTGATCAATTTTCAATTCATTCTATTTTTTTAACGATTTTCCTGAAATAGTCTGTCTTTATTTTACCAGTGTCATTAGTGTATAATTAAAATAAGGTCAAAGGGGGAAATCATATGAATTCGTTAATATGGATGTTCTGTATAATTATCAGTTTACTAACATTTTTTAGCTGCAATG
The DNA here is from genome assembly GCA_028278455.1 of bacterium. Classification (GTDB taxonomy): domain Bacteria; phylum SM23-31; class SM23-31; order SM23-31; family SM23-31; genus JANQEH01. The sequence continues at coordinate 12,510 of JANQEH010000315.1, read as the reverse complement.
GAAGTAAAGGTCCTGCTGAACCAGAAAATTCACCGCCTTCCTGTTCAATTATCACACCTGCTGACAATGTTGAGTATTTCCGTGGAGATGATATAAATATTAGCATTGATGCTAATGATTCTGACGGTACTGTTGAAAGCGTTATTATATATATAGAAGATGATATCGCCGCAACTCTGCTGGATCCGCCTTTCGAGTATTTATGGGAAACTTCAGGCTATTACATTGGTGATTATTTGATCAGGGCAAGAGCCGTTGACGATGATAATGCAAGTACATGGTCATCAATTGATATTGAGCTCGGATATCGGTACAGTATACCACCTGAGGAAGATGATGGTTATGTGACCGGAAATGCAGATAATTTTGCGTTTGATGTTGATCTATTAACTGATTTGATGAATAATATTGCTTCCGGTATCTATACAGACCTTCACAGTGTATTGATCTACAGGGAGGGCACATTAGTATTTGAAGAGTATTTCAGAGGTCACGTTTTCGATTACACTGCTTCAGACTACAAAGGAAGCGCGGTCAATTACAATAGAAATACTGTACAAAATACTCATTCAGCAACAAAGAGCGTGTGTTCTGCACTTATCGGGATTGCAATTGAACAAGGATATATTGGAAGTGTAGATGAAAGGGTGTCTTTATATTTAACAGAATTTGCAGCTTTTTTCTCAGGGGGAAAGGAAGAAATGACCATCCGGCACTTTCTTACTATGTCGTCAGGTCTGCAATGGAATGAAATGGATGTAGCGGTCAGTAATGAACAGGATGTGTCCATATTTAACATGTCAAATGATCCGATAGGATATCTTCTTGGAAAAGCTTTACTGCATGCCCCGGGAACGACATACTATTATAACGGGGGTGGAGTTGACCTTCTTGGTGAAATTTTGAGGATCGCAACAGGAATGAATGTTGACACTTTTGCGGGGCAGAATCTATTTGGTCCAATCGGTGTTTCAAATTATCAATTTCAGACTCTATATCCGTCAGGGATTATCGCAACTCACGGTGATATTTATATCCGGCCTCGTGATATGATGAAATTCGGCGTACTATTTCTAAATAACGGAGTATGGAACGGCAACCGTATCTTATCAGAAGAATGGGTGAATTCTTCATGGGAAGATTATATATTCCCCACAACACACAGTACACTGGCAGATGGATACGGGTATCTATGGTGGCTGCAGTCTTATAATGTTAATTCGCTTGTGATCGAGTCATTCTCCGCCCGGGGATGGGGTGAAAATGAGATTCATATATTCCCCGAACAGGATATGGTAGTCGTTTTTTCGGGATCCAACTATACAGGAAGGTATCAGCCGCCGGAAATTCTTCGTGATTATATACTTCCTGCGCTCATAAACTAACTTTTAATCCCGGGAATCTACCGGAAGGTTTTTTTCCGGTCTTACACACAAGAGCGCATAATTTGCAGCCTCTATGTATTCTATCCTTCCCCACCGGTTTGTAGTCGCCCAAACTCTTTCTGTACTTCCTGCATTTTATTCCATCAAATCCTGAATCAAATGCTCCTGCCGGGCAGACTTTAACACATTTCTCACATTTCTCACAAATATTTTTATAAACTTCACCGGAATTATCAGCTATGCTGGCTGTAGATGCAAACACACGCAGATGTATCCACGGGCCCCAATCCGGGTGAAGAAGGTACGAGTTTTTTCCTATCTGTCCCAGGCCGGCTGCCTGAGCGACAAACCTGAATTGCAACCCGGATTCATAAGGATAGGGGACCAGCCTGCTTTTTTGGTCAGGCAAAAGACCAATCAGATCATTAATAACCTTTGTCATGTGATCGTCAGCATCGCATCGATACCCATCTTCCTCGCGCCATATCCATTCTTCTGCCGTTATTATATGGTGTCCCAGGACAATTACTGTATTAGCTTCCGGCATGAATTTTTGAATGAATAATCTCTCTTTAGTATACAAATATTCAGGAGGGATCACTCTCATATCACAACAACCGGGAATATTATTCCGGAAATCATCAGGATTTGTCAATATATTAATTTTAGCCATATTTCTCTTTCAAGGCTGATGCATATCTTCTGCTCAAAATAACAGGCTCTTTTATTCCGGTTAAAAATACTTTAAATGAATAGTTGAACCATTCTTCAATTCTTTCTATGCATTCTATACTGATAATTGTCGATCTATGTATCCGGCAGAAATGCTTTTCCGGCAGCCTCAGTTCCCATTCCTTCATTGTCTTCAAAGTAAGGTTCATTCTGCTATCGACAAGATATACTTCTGTGTAATCTCCAGCAGATTTAATATAGATTATATCTCGAATATTAATAAATTTGTAATGTGAATCAATAAGCAGGAATAACCTGTCATCGTACTGGAGTTTTCTTAGAACGCTTTTGATCTTTCTCTGCTTGCTGCTGAGTCTTTTTAGTGTTTCCTCAAGACGTTTTTGTTCCACAGGTTTAAGCAGATAGTCTAACGCATTGACCTCGAATGCTCTGATTGCATATTCATCGTAAGCCGTTACAAAAATGATCTCAGCATTTATATCAGTTTTGTCCAGGAGTTCGAAACCATTTCCGCCGGGCATCTGAATATCAAGAAAAATAATATCTGGTAACTTCTCGTTTATTTTGTCTATAGCTGAACCTACGCAGTCAGCTTCTTCAATATCTCCGATAATACCAAAATTTATAAGCATCGATATCAGGTCTTTTCTTGCTAACCTCTCGTCATCGACTACCAAAATATTCAGATATTTTTTCATTTATAATTTAACTCCCTGTTAATCTCTATTGTGACGGTTGCTTTCCCATCTTCCTCTTTTGTGATCATCGAGTGATTTCCGGGGTAAGCGTTTTCAAGTCTCATCCTGATGTTATTCAATCCTGTACCTGTTCCAGAATTAGTATTCTTGCTATCTATATCCGGATTAATCCATTTTCCTGTATTTGAAATTTCCAGAATGAGAGAACCATTTGAAACCGATGCAGAAATTCGAATCCTAAGCGGCATACTGCTCGTAAGCATACCGAATTTAACAGCATTTTCAATGACAGGATGTATAAGGAAGCTCAAGATTGGGTAGTCAAGGGAGCTGTCTTCAATCATCCTGTTTAATTCCAGTTTCTCTTCATATCTCATTTTTTCGATCGAAAGGTAGTGGTCTATTGATCTCAACTCTTCTCTGAGAGGTACTCTGTCCGGATAATCCGGCGTTAATGAATATCTCAAGAATAATGAAAGCTCGTTTATCATCTTTACTGCCCTATTGGTGTTTTCACTGAGTAAAGCTCGAATAGAATTAAGTGAGTTGAATAGAAAGTGAGGATTCAACTGGTATCGAAGCATTCTTAGCCGGGAATCTTTAAGAAGTGCATCGGCATACTCACTTTCTGCTTTCTGTTCGCTCAGATCAAGCCAGAATTTGACTCCAAAGAAAGTAGCAGACCAGAACATAAGGTATAGTAAATTATAGAATATATCATGGAGGTATCGTTTTAAAAAAAGAGGATCTGGAAATTCAAGATTCGTGATGATGTATAAATCCTTAAATACTTCTAATGCAAACCATAGATGAACGCCGATAACGTATATAAATACTGACAGTGAAATATCTTTTTTGATCCTTTCAATCCGAAAACTTGTCTTGCTGTAAAAGTATGCAAGAAACAGACAAACGAAATAGCCTATGAAATATCTCCAGAAATAATGCTCAGCCCATTCCGGTTGGCTGGAGATATTCGGCACATACAGAACAATGATCAAAGCCGTTAGCAATGACCACCCTGCTGTATGGAATATCCAGAATATTCTAAGTCTGCTTATCTTCTTTACCTGTGCCATCTGTATTTAGTCAATATTGAAACTAATTCGGAGTTCATCACCTGTGCTCGAAAGAGATATTCCCTGATAATCAGATGAAGAATCCTTGATGCTATCTATAATAAAATGTAGTTCTGAATGGATCTTTTCTGCCATATTGCTATTCTGATCTTCTTCTAGAGGGTGTATAACTGATGCGATATTTACATGTTCATTTTGTTTCTTTATCTCCATTGATAATCGGTTTTTTACTAGATTTCGATTTATCAGGCTGTTAATCACTAACTTAACAAATTGCAGTAATAATAGAGAATCTATCAAGTTATCCTCAATAGATCTTTCGACTTTTATATTTTTGTCTATTTCCTGGCATGTTCTGAATGTTTCGATCCTGAGATAATGTTTAATTGCTATAACCTCAGTCATTAACGGTACTTTTTCGACCTTTCGGCTTAATAGAATATACCTTAGATATTCTGACAGATCATTAATGATTTCTTTTGCAGCAAAGATATCATTTTTAGAGTGTTCTTTTATTTTATCAAGAGATGCAAATAGGAGGTCAGGATCAATCTGATATCTGAGAGTTTCCATTAATGTGTTCTCAGCTTGAGCGGAAATTGTCTCCGTTCTGAGTTTTTGAGATTTCCATGCTGCCAGAATTTTTATACTGCAATATATCATACTCCAGCCTAGAATCGGGATTGTCCACCTGAATAGTCCTTCCAGGTTGTTCTTGATTAGATGTTCAAGTGTCAGCGGTGAGTTGAGGACAATATTATTCTTAACGATTTCTGAAATTATTATGACGACCTGAGCAGCGGCTATAGATAAGATTATAATTCTAATCAGCGCTAATGATATTGAAGTTGAATGAAAATCGATTCTCCTGTAGCTATATCTCAGTACTATAGTAAGAAGGAATGCAGTAAAATAAGCTGAAAAATAAATAATAAAAAAGCCGGTACCGGATGTAAAATAATAAATACCTTTCTTTGCGGGCAGTATAAATGAAAAATAGTCAAAAGCAAAATATAATCCCCAACCTCCTATCTGGAGAATCCAGAATAACAACGCTTTTTCATAAAGTTTCATACTCATAATTCAAACAAGAATAATAACAGTAGATATAACAAAATACAAATTATAGGATAAAATTCGAATTAAAATTTAATTATTTCACATGAGGAGAATTTACTCAATCATCGGGTTTTATTATAATACTCATCTGTAAAAGGCAAATAATTAAGATAAGCGGTTCACCTAAATATTTAATTCCCAAAAGGTTTTAAAGAATTAATTACTCATTACACATGCATGAAAGATAATAACCTTTGACAGAATACATTTACCTCTTATCGAAACCATGTATTTTTTTTGTGTCATATCTTTTAGAATAACAACCGGGCAGCAATGTTTAATAAGACTACTAATAAACCGCAAAAAATATTATCAAGCTGGAGGAATTTAAGATGTTAAAATCCAAATGCCAATCACTGTTTTTCATTCTTGTTTTGATTTCTTCAGTATTGGCTTATTCACAGACTTTTTCCGAAGATTTCACTATTCTTAATGGACCGTATCTCGGACAGGAACCTCCGGAAATGTCACCTGAAATGCTTGCACCGGGGATTCTTTCAACAGGTTTCTATGATGTCTCGATAGCTTTTACACCGGATGGGAAAGAGTGTTTCTGGGACATCAGTATCGATGGATTCTCCTCAATTCTTACATCCCGAATGGAGAACGGAACATGGATTCCTCCGGAAGTGGCATCATTTTCCGGGATTTACAGGGACGGTTTTCCTACCATGATATCAGATGGATCAAGACTTTTTTTTCACTCTAACAGGCCTATTGATCCAGAGGATAGTTATTCTGAAAAATATAATATCTGGTATATAAACAGAGAAAACGGTGGATGGAGTGAGCCTGTATCAATCGGTTCTCCAGTTAATAGTGAAGAATATTCAGCATTGTGTCCTTCAGTAGCCGGTTCAGGAAATATTTATTTCAGCAGACAGACAAAAGAGGAGGAGATGATCTATCTTACGAGGTATGTTGACGGTAGATACACAGAACCTGAACCGCTGCCGGAGATAATTAATACAAAAAAATACCAATTTCATGCTTGTATTGCACCTGATGAGAGTTATCTGGTTATCCCGTTATGGGGAAGGGATGATTCAGTAAATGAAGGCGCAAATTGTTATGTTTCGTTCAGAAATGAAAATGATAAATGGAGCGAATTGATCAATCTTGGAAAAGTAGTTAATAATGGTAATAATCTTGGCGTCCAGTCTATAACTGCAGACGGAAAATATTTCATTTTCAATGCGAATAGTCAGAAACAATCTCCTCGCTTCCTTGAAAAACAAATAAGTTATTTGGGATTACAGAAAATGGCGATTATAAATCCTGCAAGGAGAAGGGGAAACTTTTTCTGGATAAGCTCAAAGATCATTACCGATCTAAGGTCAAAAGCTGTTTTTAAATAAATTATATAATTTGGAGGTAATATGAATTACCTGAAAATCGCATCTTTAATACTGATTATTTCATTCGAAGCACCGGTTTTTGCCCAGTCTGAAAACAGTGTACTCGAAATACAGAGGATTAATTCCCATATTGAAATAGACGGCCTTTCTGATGAGGAAGCCTGGAAGAACGTAAAATCACTACCTCTTGAGTTGTTTCAACCTGTATTCAGGGGAGATCCTTCAAACAGATCCGAGATATTAGTCGTCTATGATGACAATTACCTGTATCTTGCCGGACGTTTCTATTTCAATGATCTTTCTAAAGTAAGCATGAATACTTTCAAGCGTGACGGATTCAGTAATAGTGACTGTTTCAATATCATCATAGATACTTATAACGATAATGAAAACGCTATGTATTTCATGACAACTCCATCAGGATTGAGGCGTGACTGCCTGATTTCGAATGATGCTTCATTCGGAAGATGGATGAATCTCGACTGGAATACTTTCTGGGATACTCATTCGATTGTGAATGAGCAAGGATGGTTTGCTGAAGTGAGGATCCCATTCTCCAGCCTCCGTTTTCAGGATGATAACGGCGAGGTAACAATGGGATTACTTGTCCATAGATACACGATCAAATTAATGGAGAGAGTTACTTTCCCGGCGGTATCTCCGGATCTGACAGATGAACCGTTCAAGCCCTCTATGGCTTATGATATTAAGTTGAGAGGTGTTTACAGCGATAAACCAACTTACATTACACCGTATATGATGACCGGCGCCGGTCGAAATTTCTCACTTAACAGCATGAATACCGAATACCTTAAGGATACAGATAATCAGAACGAGATCGGACTTGACGTTAAATACAATCTTACATCAAATATGGTTCTGGATCTTACAGCAAATACCGATTTCGCTCAGGTCGAAGCTGATGATCAGCAAGTTAATCTTACACGGTTTTCTCTCTATTTCCCCGAAAAACGCCGCTTCTTCCAGGAAAGGTCCAATATATTCGATTTCGGTACAGGAGGAAGAAGTAGTTTATTTCACAGCAGGAATATCGGGATTTCCGGCGAGGGGGAGATCGTGAGGATTCTGGGTGGAGCAAGACTGGTTGGCAGGATCGGAGAGTGGGATATGGGATTCCTGGATATGCAAACGGAAGAATCGGGAGATAAGAGTTCGGAGAATTTTGGTGTTTTCCGCTTGAGAAAAAGAGTACTGAATCCTTATACTTATGTTGGAGGTATGATCACTAACAGATATAGGAGCAACGGTTCAATGAATACGGGGATAGGGCTTGACGGAACTATAAGATTACAAAACGATGATTATATAATATATAATGCTGCATTTACGGCAAATAAGGATGAAAGAATAAGCCTGTTTGATAACAGCCGGATCAGAGCGCGATGGGAGAGACGCAGAATCCGTGGATTATTATACAATACAGAGGTAATAGCATCAGGTTCCGACTACGATCCCGGGATCGGTTTTATTCTCAGGGAGAATATGATCTCAGGTTCACAGACCATCGGATATGGATTTTCTCCTTCAAAAGAAGCTCGTCTCAGAAACGCAAGGATTACTCTGAATGTGAATGCCGTCCGGAGTAATTTACACAACGAACTGGAAACTCTCACAGCACAGAATACCATGTTCTTTGAGACTAAAAAAGGAATGTATCTTTTCATTAACAGCGAGTATTCACATGAGAATATTTTTAACAAGTTCTACCTTGAAACAGGCAGTAATGAGGTTTTTGTCCCATCCGGAAGATATGATTTTGCACATCTCAGGGTAAATTGGGGATTAGGCGAGGGAAGAAAGATTTCCCCCTCATTCGGGGCTCAGACGGGCAGCTTTTATGATGGGAATATCATCATGGCGACTCTACGTGCGGGCTGGTATTTCTCGAAGTATATAAATTTCAATACAAATTACACTTATAACAGAATCACTTTTCCCGACAGGGTTCAGACCTTCAGGTCACACCTTGCAGGTATACGTACAGAATTTACTATGAATACCAGTCTATCTCTAAATTCGTTTATTCAGTATAACAGTGTATTGGATAAGTTTGTATCTAACGTTAGATTCAGATATAATTTCAGTGAAGGAAACGATCTGTATATCGTATATAATGAAACTCTGAATACTGAAAGACGTAAAGCAATCCCCGGACTGCCATATTCCGATAACTGTGCTATAGTTATGAAATTTACGAAGACTTTTATTAAATAGAGATAAGGAGAAAGCCTGAAAAAAACTGCAGAAAGAATTTTTTTTCAGATTTCTATAGTAATAATCCAACCATTTCTCCGTTTCTCCGTCTAATAATAAAAATATCTTTCTGAAAAAGAAAGAAATTGAATGAAAACGGAGATAATATGAAGATCCTTACTAAACTTGAAGAGAACGTTCTTCTGATGATCCTTAAGCTGGATGGGGAAGCCTACATAGTCTCTATAAAGCGGGGACTCGAGGATTACCTCCGAAGTAGTTTTTCTTTTGGCGCTCTGTACCTTTCACTGAACAGACTGATAAGAGATGGATACCTGAAGACAAGTATTGGTGAATCCACCTCAACAAAAGGGGGGCGCGCAAAGAAGTATTATCATCTTACATTGAAAGGTGTGGAAAAGCTCCGGGAGGTCCAGAGTATTCAGAATATAATGTGGGAGAATTTTGAAAATCTTACAGAAGACTTCAAGGATGCTAAATGAGAGACCGTAAAGTGAAACTGCCGGATATTGGCCGTATGATCATTCACAGAACTCTACCATTCGCCGAGAGAGAATATTTTATCAGGGGAATGGAGGAAGAGTATTCCGAAATTCTGAGGAAAAGGGGTTCTCTTATTGCCCGATTCTGGTGCTGGATGGAGATCATAAAGTCTTTACCGTTTATATTCTGTGACAATTTTTCAAGGAGTAAAATAATGTTAAAAAACTATCTTAAGATAGCATTCAGGATTTTAAAGAGGCAGAAGGCATTTTCCCTGATAAACCTTGTTGGCCTGACAATAGGTTTGAGCAGTTGCATTCTCATAATGCTCTATGTTGATTTTGAACTTGAATTTGATATGTTCCATGAGAATGCAGACGATATTTACAGGGTTGTTATGAAACAACCGGGAAATTATGTCTCGGGAAGCACATCAGACTGGTGGGTGGTATCTCCCGCTATCCTTAAACCGACATGGGAAAGTGAGCTGCCTGATATAATAAAGATAGCCAGAACCGGAAGATCGCGTGTTGTTATTGAAAAAGATGGAGAATTATTTGATGAAATGTTTTTTATGGTTGATCCGGAATTCCTTGAAATATTTACTTATCCTCTTATCTCGGGAAGCAGGGAGACAGCGCTGAATGAGCCCTTCGATCTGGTCCTGACCAAAAGCATGGCTGTAAAATATTTCGGGGACGAAGATCCGGTTGGAAAGACACTGAATTCGACAAACCGGCAATACAAGATAACAGGTGTAGTTGAAGATGTACCGGAGAATTCACATATTAAGTTCGATTTCCTTGCTTCGTTTGAAACCTACAGGATAACTTCATCAAGAACTTTTAATTCCGATAACTGGTTCAACAATCCATACGATACATATCTTACTCTGGAGCCAGATACAGATCTGGAAGCATTCGACAAAAAACTGAGAAAATATGATTTCGAGGGATTTGGTGAATCAATATACAGTTTTCATGTCCAGCCGCTGAAGGATATTCATTTCAACAAGGATATCCAGGGAGGAGAAGGTGATACCAGGTATCTATATATCTTTTCCGGTGTCGGACTTTTGATTTTATTCATAGCATGTTTTAATTTCATTAATCTCTCGACAGCACGTTCAAATTCAAGAGCCCGTGAGCTCGGGATAAGAAAGGTTATCGGGGCTTATAAGAAACAACTGATAAAACAGCTTCTGGGCGAATCTGTAATATTTACACTTATTTCACTTGTTCTCTCACTTATAATTGTATGGCTCGTATTACCTGTTTTCAGCTATCTGATTGGAAAGGAATTGAGTGTTGAAAGATTGCTTGATGTTAAATTCATTTTTGGAATTGTTTTCCTTAGTATTGCGGTAGGTCTTATTTCCGGGAGTTATCCAGCTGTTATACTGTCATCCTTCCGGCCGGTTAATATTCTTAAAGGTGATCTCAATTCAGGAAAGAAAGGGAGTTCAATATTCAGGAATTCCCTGGTTGTTCTTCAGTTCGTAATCTCAATTGTTATGATAGTCAGCACAATTACACTGTATAATCAGCTTGATTTCATGCGCAATAAAAAACTCGGTTATCAGAAAGAGCACATTGTGACTATGCCAGCAAGAGGGATAGATTTCGATACATTTAAAAACGAACTCTTGAATTATTCGGGGATAACTGCTGTGTCCGGTTCTTCCGGGATTCCTACAAGAGTGGGTTGGTCGAACATAGGGGTTTGGGAGGGACGGGATGAAACTGACAAACCTTTTTTCTACAGATTAAATGTTGATTTCGATTTTTTTGACCTTTATGATTTAGAGATAGTTCAGGGAAGAAAATTTTCCAAAGAGCATGGAAGTGACAGAGGGAAAACTTATATCCTGAATGAATCTGCAATAAAACGCACAGGATTGGATGAACCTATTGGGAAGAAGTTCGGATTCTGGGAGATAAAGGAGGGATCTATTATCGGTGTCGTTAAGGATTTTCATTTCGAATCACTTCATAAGATAATTGCACCTCTGGGTATTGGAGTTTACGATAGGGAGAGTTTTAATTATATTTCAGTAAAGATGAATTCTGAAAATTTAGATGATACAATTAATTTCATAGAAAATAAATGGAATGAACTGAATCCGAAAAGGCCATGTGATTTCACTTTTATTGACGATCAGTTGGACGGCATGTATAAATCCGAAAAACGGATTGCCGAGAGCTTCGGTTATTTCTCGCTGATCGCTATATTTATTGCTTGTCTCGGTCTTTTCGGACTGGTGTCGTTCATAACCATCCGCAAGACCAAAGAGATAGGGATCAGAAAGGTGCTCGGAGCAAATATTCCGGTTATTATTTCACTCCTTTCGAAAGAATTTATCCTTCTTGTCGTGATTTCGAATATTTTTGCATGGCCGCTCGGATGGTATGCAATGAATAAATGGCTGGAATCCTTTGCATTCAGGATAGACCTCAATATTGTATTCTTCATATTGGCCGGTATCTCTGCATTGCTGATTGCTATGGTAACAATAAGCTACCAGGCATTCCGGGCAGCATCAGCGAATCCTGTGAATTCGCTCAGGTATGAATAATACTGATAATAACATTTGATTAATTTAAAGCTCTGCATCAGCAGGGCTTTTTTTATTCATTAAGAAAAATTCAACAAATCCTTTATAATTTTTTAACTTACCTTGTTTATTTTCAAAATTAATTCTAAATTAATAAGATTGAGATCATAATAACAGAATTTATAATCAGTTAAAGGAGCATTAAATGAAAAGCATAATAATGTCAATCCTGATTTTAACGGTGTTATGCTCAGGCGTAACAGCATCCGAACAGGCGCGAGGTACTGTCTACCTCGATGAAAACGGGAATGGTAAAAAAGATCCTGGTGAGAACGGCATAAAGGGTGTTGGTGTCTCAAACGGAAGAGATGTTGTTCTTACCGACACACGGGGTAATTATGAAATCAATATTGATGATGATGACATAATTTTTGTTATAAAACCTTCCGAATACCGCGTGCCGTTAGATGAGAATAATCTCAGGAAATTCTTTTATGTTCATAAGCCTGGAGGCTCTCCTGAGGTTCAATATAAAGGCGTTTCTCCGACAGGGCCTCTTCCGGATTCGGTTGATTTTCCACTTCTGAGAGGATCGAATACGGATACATTCAAAATAATTGTATTCGGCGATACACAGCCATACAGAATTTTGGAGATCGATTATCTTGGAAGGGATATTGTTGCTGAGCTTACAGGTATCGAAGGGTATGAATTTGGAATCACTCTCGGAGATATTGTAGGCGATAACCTGGATCTGCATAAACCGTTAAATGAAATGATCTGTAAGATTGGTATCCCGTGGCATTATGTTATGGGAAATCATGATATGAATATTGATGTAGAGCAGGATGAATATGCAGATGAAAGATGGGAGGCAACATACGGCCCGGCGACCTACTCCTATAA
>JANQEH010000288.1 GCA_028278455.1 bacterium | reverse complement strand
TATTCCACCGTATTGCTCTTTAAAATCAACTAATATTGTCGCCTTATGTAAATCCGCACGCATTCCTATTCTAATATTTGTAATACCCTTAATGATATGATTCTCAGGTTGGATTCCATTAAATAAGTCCATGATAAAGGATTCTTTTATCCACTCCCCTCGTAATCCAGAATATTCAGACTGATCCCTTGTCTTTACAGGAGATTCGTTAGAATCTAAATTTCCTCCAAAGAATATGCTCAAATTAAATGCAAATATTATACAAAATATTGATTTCAAACAAATCTCAAATTGTTTCTGTTATTTGTTTCTCACTAACGTTATAAATTCCTCTTTATAGAAATACTCATAACCGTATTTCTGAGATGAATATAATTTCAAGGTATCTACAAATGTAGATCTGAAGAAATCAGATGTTATTGGATCAATAATAAATACCGTTTCATAATTAGTCTTATCTTGAAGACTAAGCAGATATATCTCATCATCTGCTTTTGATATTCCAGACAGCAATTTATATTTTTCATATTCAGGGAATCCGTGAATATTTCCACCTTCTTTAAACATAATTTCATTGAAAGAACCATTTAAGGATCTGTAGCTTCCAGATAGTCTTAGCTCTAAAAACCACAATACTCTAGCTTCACGTGTATTTAAATCATTAAAGATATATCGTTTTGGAACTTTAGAATATTTCTTTTGGTCAAGAACGAAAACAAGCTTGTTTTTACCTTCTTCCATCAACATATTTAGAAACATTTCATTATTATATCTTCCTGGTTTAAGTTGGATAATGTTATCAGATTTTCTCTCGTATTTTGTTATCCATCCTTCTCCATTACCATACTCCGCAAAAGCAAAATTTCTTTCGAAACGAATCATCATTATATCAGATAACATTTCTCCCTCAGGAAGCTTTCCGTTACGATAATAATCTAAATATTGATCATGGATCAAAACTGTTTTTTCCATATTTAACTGTTTTGATGAGATACAAAAGAGATCAGCAATATATTTAGCCGAAAAATCCGAAGCAATAATGGGGAATGTAACGGCGAAGAATACAACAATACTCATTAAAAATAATATTATTTTATAGTATTTCATAAATCTCTGAATTAATCAATAATATTGTAATATAAAGATTTTTTTGTTAAAAAAACTATTCTAAAGTACAACTACAAATCTTCAAAAATAGAAATTACTAGTCTGGTGTCTGCCATTCTCTATACCTAAATATTGCTATTGTACCTCCACCAGCATAATGTGATGTCCAATAATTATTGAATATATCGAAACCTGTTTTTTGATACCAATCATTTTGGCCTTGTGACATATACCAAAAGGAACCCTGACAATAAAATCCAACATGGCCTTCGTATTTTTGATGTTCAGTATGATAGCCATAAAACATAACAACATCTCCGTCTTGAAGACTTGAGGTGTCTATTACAAATCTAGGACCTCTGGCTTTTTCAATATAATGGATAGAATCTGTCTGACCAGAATAAAATTCATAACTAGAGTACATTGGGACTACTCCAATACCATGGCTACACTTGTCTATTGCATAACCAACACCTCTTGAACAGTCCATTTTACCACCCCCATCATAAGGATTCGCTCCTAATTCATAATCCCAGTCTTCATTTGCAATATATTGCATATACCATAAGAAATCCTCTACACTCCAAAAAGTTATTGTGTCCAATGGTGGAGGTTCTTCAGCATTACCCTGAAACACTTCTCTATACTTTCTCATAATCTCTCCCTTTATAATTCTTTAATCTTATACAATACAACTGACAATTTATTAACTCTATCGTCCTGCATTTTCTTAAAGAACCTGAAAGTTTTATAATCCTCAATTTTTTCAGCAATTTTCTCTTGATAATCTTTGTCTTCAGTATTCTCGGTTAACTTCTCTTCTAATTCTTTGATTATTTTGTTAACCCCTGCAATTAGATGCTCTCCTGGTGGTTGCGTCGCTCTATGTAACAATTTGTCAATATGAGCTATTGCAGAATTCTTTGTAACTAAAGGAGCAGAAGAATAAATCTCAAAGTTGTTATTTCTTCTGAAAATTTTTATTGTACTATTTCTTGGAATATTGTTTTGGTTAATTTCGAAAGTCTCTGCACCATGAATTGTCCCTAAATATCTAAATGAGATTTTGACCTCCATGAAATCCTTTTTTATTAAATAGTCCTTTATTAAATAGTCTTTAACTATATGCATCATATCCCATCCAGGTTCTTCACCCTTGATGAAAGATGAACTCTTTAATAAGAAATTCTCATTTGTTAAACTAGCACCATTTATCCCTGAGAGGAGATATTCTTCAGCTTGAATTTTCAGTTGTGTGGCAATTTCATCAGTTATTTGCCCAGGAGGATTATCAGAATTCAGAATGGATTAATCACCAGTGCAGTTTAATAATTGAAAAACGGATACACCAATTGCCCCCTTTGCAAGAAAAAGTAAAGCTTCCCTTCTTGAAAACTCATCCATAATTTTCTCCGATTTTTATTAGAATATGGATTGGATTCTATTTCCAATACAATTATATAAATTCGAAAAGCACCAAAAAATAATTAATGAAATTAGTATCCGGGAATGAAACTACAAAAATCCACTCATCAATAAAGCTTTGATCACCAACATTACAATCGAACAAATGGATATGAATTTTATACAATTCAAGATAATATTTATATACTGAAATATGCAATACAAATTTTGTTAATCCGCCAGTCTGGTTATTATATACTTTAAAGAATTTAAACTGTCCGTGTTGAATCTAATAGATATTATACTGCATAGATCAGTAAAATACATATGGTATCCCTGATTGATAATATTCAGTAACTGTCTCATACGCTGCCGTCTGGAGCATCAGGGCATCTTCAGGCGTAAGATCGACCACCGTATCTCTTGTTACGTAGACATAACGGGGAAGCCCTACCGGGGATCTCTTATACAGCAGAGAATAGAATACACATGCCGTAAGATAAGCTCCGTTGGGATTCGCGTGTACACGGTCCGGATCGTATAACTCAAATCCGGGATTTTCATCGATGACCTTTTTCCATGCCATTCCCACCGGTGCAACCAATCCATTTACCAGGCTGGAAACTTCTTTAAATGCCTCGATGTAACCATCCAATTCTCCGGGATTATCTTTGTAAGCCCATCGCTGGAAGAATACAGTTTTTCCTCCCTGTCGCTTTATCAGCGAATCGAATTTCATTGCATATTCGAACCTGTTTTCCCCTTCGAAATCGAGCCCCTGGAGTACAACGTAATCCCATTCCCTTTCCTTGATCTTGTCGAACACCTCTCCGTTCATCCAGTGAAGGCTGAGGCTCGCTCCCCCTTCGGCAAACATCTCCGAGATAAGCAGAGGTTCTTCATCAGCCGCCATTTCATCGAGTACCCACGGCATGTTATGCCACTTGGTAAAACTATGGCCGATGAAAAGAACACTGATCGACTCCCCATCGATCGTATTCGTATTTTCCATCGGCAGTGAACAGCTCAAATTGATGCAGATCAACATTATAGCCGTCATTTTACAGAAGGATCGTGTTACCCACGGAAATAAATTTTCATACCGGTTTTTCATTTGTATTTTTGAAATATTAATTGATCTTCATGTAGTTAATAAAAACAAAGATTGGGGATTTGCCCAGCCAGTTACATAGTTTATACTTCTGAGGGGGAAGCTTTATTCCCGGATAACGTCAATTTTCCCGGATGGTTTCGGGTTCGAGGGTGCCGTCAGTGGCGGCTTCTTCGAGGATGCCGTCCTTGTTGTAGTGGATGATGTTGTCCCCTTCCATCTGCTCTCCCATTGCGCTCCTTAACGCTACAAGACCGATCTCGAGCTGATCGTCGGATGGCTCTTTCGTTGTGACCTTCTGCAGCCATAAACCCGGTTTGATAAATACCCTCGCTATCGGATTATCGCGAAACTTCGACGACAGCTTTATTATCTCGTAAGAGATGCCGCCTATAACAGGCAGAAATAACAGCCTGATCAGCCTGTCCCCGTATGTTTCCGGTCTTCCAAGGAACATGAAAACCATGATGCTGACGGCCATCACGATAAGGAGAAAACTTGTACCGCATCGGGGATGCAGCGTGCTCATCGGTTTTGCTCCTTCGATCGTCAGAGGATTATCTTCTTCAAGTGAGTAAATACTCTTGTGTTCCGCACCGTGATACTGGAATATCCTCCTGATTTCCTTCCAGAGTGATATCAATCCAAGATATACTCCGAATATTAATAACCTGAAAACACCGTCGACAAGGTTGAACATGAATCCCGACTCTGCTCCTACCCAATCGGTCAGTACAAGAGGTATCCAGAAAAACAATAAAAGCCCGAGTCCCAATCCCCAAATGAGGGTCAAAGTTGTGCCGAGTTTATCCTTGAAGGCATTCTTCTTCTTTTTTTTAGGATCTACTTCTTCTCCGTTTTCCTCTCTTTCTGCTTCGATGGCGATTTCTGCTGACCAGGAGAGAGACCTGATCCCGTGAACCAGGGATTCTATAAGGATCACACCTCCCCTGATAAGCGGAAAATTGAAAAACTTATACCGCTTGATCCAGGGTTTGTTAACTTCACGGAATAACGCAATGTTACCGTCAGGTTTACGGCAGGCGATGGACAGATACTTCGGAGAACGCATCATAACGCCTTCAATCACTGCCTGTCCGCCAATATTTACGAAGTTCTGGGGCATATTCTTATTTTCGGTTTTTTAAATAACTCAGAAACTCAATTATAAAATACAAGACACTGGAATCCTCCCGCCTGGGGCGGGGCGTGAACGACGGTTTGAAGTTATCAAAAACCGCTTTAAATATTAAAAACTAATTTCTTCCAATAATAAATCCATGTTACTTGTAGAAGATAAACAAAAAAAATTAAAAAATCATTCCAAAATACAAAATGGAATGCTTCAGGGGCATTCCATTAGTGATAAAAAACAAATTTTCCACGGTTTCGACCGTTAAATTCCTGCAGTATAAAAACAGATTAATTTGATTTTCCGTACTTTTTCAGGTACTTCTCAACACGTCCGGCAGTATCTATAAGCTTCTGCTTTTTCGTAAAGAAAGGATGGCAGTTCGAGCAAATTTCAACTTTCATATCACCGGTTGTGCTCTTGGTTTCGAATGTGTTTCCACAGGAAGAACACACAACTGTTCCCAATTTATATTCAGGATGGATACCGTTTTTCACTTTATTAACTCCCGCATTTACATTGATTCTATTTCGAGCAAAGTAATTTATATAAATATTGGCTTAAAATCAAGCCAAAAACGGGATTACTCATTCATTGAGTCGAGAAATTTGGCATTTGACTTCGTAAGAGCCATTTTCTCGAGCAGGAAATTCATAGCCTCTACTTCTCCCATTTCGCTGAGAAGTTTCCTCAGCAACCATACTCTCGCAAGCACTTTCTTATCAAGCAGGAGCTCTTCCTTCCTGGTTGATGATTTGTTGATATCCATTGCCGGGAAGATTCTTCTGTCGCTGAGTCTCCTGTCGAGAACAAGCTCATTATTACCTGTGCCTTTGAACTCTTCAAATATGACTTCGTCCATCCTGGAACCTGTATCGATCAGCGCTGTAGCTATAATTGTGAGGCTACCGCCTTCTTCAATATTCCTTGCTGCTCCGAAAAATCTTTTTGGTCTGTGCAGCGCATTGGCGTCCACACCACCGGAGAGGATCTTACCGCTATGCGGAACTACAGAGTTATGCGCTCTCGCGAGCCGGGTAATGCTGTCAAGCAGGATTACTACATCTTTCTTATGTTCAACGAGCCTCTTAGCTTTTTCGAGCACCATATCGGCGACCTGGACGTGTCTTTCTGCCGGTTCATCGAATGTCGAGCTTATCACCTCACCGTTTACAGACCTTTCCATGTCAGTAACCTCTTCAGGACGCTCATCAATCAGGAGAACGATCATCACTACTTCCGGGTGATTCGTCGTGATACTGTTCGCAATCTTCTGCAGCAGAATGGTTTTTCCGGTTTTCGGCTGGGCGACGATAAGCCCTCTCTGTCCTTTTCCTATGGGGGTTAGGAGGTCCATGATCCTTGTAGGATAATCATCCGGTTCATTCTCGAGAATAAATCTTTCAAGAGCATATATTGGGGTTAAGTTATCGAAAAGAACCTTCTCTTTTGCTTCTTCCGGATTCTCGAAGTTAACGGCTTCAACCCTTAAGAGTGCGAAGAATCTTTCATTATCTTTCGGAGGTCTTATCTGTCCGGAGACTGTATCACCAGTCCTGAGCCCGAATCTTTTGATCTGGGACGGAGATATATAAATATCGTCCGGTCCCGGAAGATAGTGGTAGTTCGGTGATCTCAGGAATCCGTAACCATCCGGCAGGATCTCGAGGACTCCCTCGGAGAACAGCAGCCCGTCTTTATTTGCCTGAGCTTCGAGGATCTTGAATATAAGCTCCTGTTTCCGCAACCCCGTGACTGAAGGGATCTTCAGATCTTTTGCGGTCTTTTGAAGTTCAGCATGCTTTAGTTTCTTTAAATCAGCAATATCCATCATTATTTAGCCTCCAAATTGCACAGCCGTTATAACTATAAAAAATGTTTTTTGTGTTTATTTATAATTTAGATATGATCAAATTTAAATTAGTTTGAATTCTTCATTACCTGGTTATGAAACCAGCCGGGTATCCACATATAGATTAGTTGATCGAGGTTATTGTGGTAGGCAATCAAGAAATGTAAAGTTTTCTATAATGCCGTTCTTATTATGATCAGTAAAGCGATTTTTGCGAATTTAATCATTTATTTATACTGTGTCAAGAGAATTTAATACTTTTTTCAAGGCTCTGACAGTATAGTGACTTCCAGCACAAAGAACAATATCATTTTTAATTGCGGCACCTGAGGCAGCCATCAATCCCGATCTCACAGAATTATAATATTTAAATGGGATATCTCTTTCAATGAACGGTTTCGCCAGAAGGGAAGGTTTTATGCTTTTCGTGCCTTTTACCGGTATTCCGTAACCTGACCTGCATAGTTCAATTATAGGATCGAGAGCCTCCACCGCATCCTTCTCATCTTTAAGTCCGACCACTAATAATACTTTCTTACCGGGAAATAGTTTCATTATTTCACGGGCTAACACGGTGAATCCCGGCTTATTATGCGCAACATCAAGAATTATTATCGGATCTTTTCCGAAAAACTGCAGCCTTGCCTGCCATTCAATATTCTTCAAACCTTGACGGATAGTTTTCTCATCCAGTTCAATATCGTCTATAACTGACAAAGCGGTCAAAGCCAACCCTGCATTATCGACCTGAAATCTTCCGGGCAGATTCAGATAAATATTTCGATATATCTTACCGGTAATATCCAGATCGAATTTTGTTCCATCCTGTGCCTGTCTGATCTTACTGAATCTCACATTGTCGCCTGCCCACGTTACAAGTGCATTCTGTTTTTTCGAAATCCGCCTAATTATTTCTCTGCATTCCGGCTGATCTACACCTGATACCACAGGTACATTTTTTTTTATTATACCGCATTTTTCACGCGTTATTTTTTTGAGTGTATCCCCCAAATATTCCATATGATCGAAACCAATGTTAGTTATAACAGAGCATAACGGCAGTAATGAATTCGTTGCATCATACCTTCCTCCAAGGCCAGTTTCGATCACAGCGATCTCAACATTCCGCTGCCTGAAATATTCATATGCAATAGCAGTAGTACACTCAAAGAAAGTACAGGGTATCTCTTCAAGGAAAGGTATTATCTTTTCATATATTGATGTAAACTCTTTAGCGGGTATCATTTTACCGTTAACTTTAAACCGTTCTCTCACTGAAACCAGATGCGGAGAAGTATACAATCCGGAACAATGCCCAGTCTCCCTTAAAATAGTATCGATAATAGCTGCTGTAGAACCCTTCCCGTTTGTTCCGGCTATATGTATCGTCCGAAAAGTTTTTTGCGGATCACCTAATTTTTTCAGTATTTTCCTAATATTGGATAATCCAAGTTTAATCCCGAACATCTGTCGGGAATAAAGGTGTTTTTGAGCTCTCAGAAAATCCATTGATTTCAGTTCGATTTCGCTATTCTGATTAGATTCAGGACAGACCATTTATCCCCGGGAAAGCATATTTTCAATTCTGAAAGCCTCTTCTTTCGAAAGCTTGACCTTCATTCTTGTATATTTCCCGTCATAATCCTGCTCAATTACATCTCCTGCTTCAAATATTCTTGAGATGATCTTAGATTCCGTTAGGAGAATATTGAATTCCCTGGTAACAAAATTTTCCGATACTATCTCAGTGATCTTCTCGAATAATCCTGCTATGCCTATCGATCTTTCTGCAGAAATGAAAACTCCTTCAGGGTAAAATCTGCCCGCAGCATCGAGTATGCTCTGGTCTTCGACAAGGTCAACCTTGTTAAAAACATGAATTATCGGAATCTTATGCACATCAAGTTCTTTAAGCACCCGGTTCACAGCCTCTATCTGTTCATCATATTCAGAATTGCTAATATCGACCACGTGGATCAGGAGATCAGCCTCCTGGACAACTCCCAGGGTGCTTCTGAATGAAGCAACAAGACTGTGCGGAAGCTTTCTTATAAATCCGACCGTATCCGCCAATAGAATAGTATTATACCCGTTCAATTCGATCCTTCTGACGGTTGAATCCAGGGTGGCAAAGAGCCTGTCCTCTACAAGCACCCCGGCATCTGCCGCTGCATTGAATAATGTAGATTTTCCGGCATTTGTATAGCCTACCAGCGTTGCTTTGAAGATATTTTTTCTCCTCGCTCTACGTTCCGATCGCTGTTTTTCTATCAGGTCGAGGTCTATCTTCAGTTTTTTTATCCTTGTTCTGATAAGTCTTCTATCCACTTCAAGCTGAGTTTCGCCCATACCGCCACGGACACCGATACCGCCAATCTGCCTTTCAAGGTGGGTCCACTGTCTTGTCAGCCTCGGCAGAAAATACTGAAGTTGAGCAAGTTCTACCTGCGTTTTAGCTTCCTTCGTTCTTGCATTCTGAGCAAAAATCTCCAGGATAAGACCTGTCCTGTCTACTATTTTCCTATTGGTCATTTTTTCCAGATTACGTGTCTGCGCCGGAGAAAGCTCATCATCAAAAATAATCGTATCCACACCTGTGCCTTCGATCAACTTTGCGATCTCTCCTGCCTTTCCCTTGCCTATGAAATAAGCAGGATCCGGCTTTATTAATCCCTGAAACACTGTGCTGTGAACTTCAGCACCTGCACTTGTGGCGAGGTTCGCCAGCTCTTCCAGCATATCTTCAACAGATTCGCGCATGACACCCGGCCTGATTGTTCCGACAAGGATCACTTTTTCTTTTCTTGTTTCCGTTGCTAATAAGAGTTTGTTATTTCTTGCCATCAGATTTCCGGATCTAAACTCAGTTTTGCACTATGTGTTAATCTGCTCTTCTTCGCGTTCTTCAAAAGCTTTGTCAGGTTTTTCAAATTGTATTATAAATTCGATTGCAATGAGTATCAGAATAACAATAAGAAAATAATCTCCGATCTCTCTACCTGACCGGCTCTCAATTATAGTTTCACTTATATCGGTGTCATGGCGGATAAAATATGATGGATTTTCACCAGCTATATTAACCAGTTTATCATCCACTAATTTATCAAGATCTGCCTCTGCCGGATCGACATTCACCGCAAATTTCCTGAAATCGGCAGATCCAGCCGAACAGATGTATATTCCCGGATTAATGGTTTCTGAGAAGGTAATCCTGAATGTTTCAGCAGTAATCTCAGGAGTTAACCTGAATTCACTCCCCTCAGGCGATAGAATACTCAGGTCGATAATACTGCCGTTATAATAGAATTCAATATTTTCCCCGATCAGAATATCACCCTGTCCTGTAAAATCTGTTTCGGATAAATATGCTGCAATTCTATGCATTAGCGGCGCATAAATACCTTTGACAGGCAGTGTATTCCATGTCAGAGATGGTCTGCTGGAAAATAATGCAATCCTGCCGTTTTCCCAGGTTTGTATGGTTAAAAACGGTTTCCCATTCGTCAGTTCCATGACAACATCTGTTCCATCCCTGGTTTTCATATCCATGCTTTTATAGATCCTTGGGTAATCAACTGCAGGATCAGGACTGTCAAACATTTTCAGGAATATGGGATGCTTAAGATCAACCTGCGATACGGTCACAAATGCTGCCTCATCATCATTCTGATCCTGGAGGCGTCCGGATATTTCTTCTGCCAGCGGCAGTGAGAATTCACCTGCAACAAACCGGTTGTATGAATCGATATCCGATCTGTTACCGGGGAAAATTATTATTCCTCCTCCCCCTGTCAGATAATTTTTCATTCTGAAAACATCGGAACCACTCCATGTATTGAATCCGTTAAAAATTACAAGGTCGAAATTCTTAAGGTCTACCGAATTGATCCGGTCTGGAAATATAAATACCGGATCGAACAGCTTGTTGAAATCCGCCGAAAATACTGCCTCGATAAACTCGTTCTCCTCCGGTTCATCGTGGATGATCAGAACTTTCAGTATCTCTGGGATATCTATTGTGAAAAACCTCTTGTTATCTGCTGATACAGCATCATCTTCGATCTCAACAATCCCTGACAGCTCTCCGCCTCTACCCGGGATAAAACTAAATTCTACTATCTCCTGCGAATTTGCCGGAAGGTCGACGTTTTTCTGAGCAATCCTCTTACCTTCTACATATAAACTCGCCAATACATCTTCAGTTAAAGAACCGCTGTGGTTTACTAATATGGCCCGAATACCGATTTCCTTATTCTGTTCAAAAACCTGGTTATGTACACTTACATTCGCAACCGCTGCATTCTGCATTCTTTCCGGACCTGCAACAGCGTAGAAAAGCTTTACAGGGAATTTACTATTTTGCCCCTGTTGAGTAATTGGCCTTTCATCTATAGAGTTCTCATGAAAATCTGAGATCACATAAATCTCTCTGTTTAAATTGGAGCTATGTAAAATTTTCTCATATGCGCTTGAAATATATTTATTAAGAGCTTTAGAATTGAAAGTAAATGTTGAAGAAATAATCTGTCTACTGACAGTTTCAGGATCGTAGTATGCCTGCAGCTCAGATAGTTCATCCCCATTTCCGGTAAAAATGACATAAATCTCATCACCGCTATTAAGCATACTGATGATCTCAAGAGCCATGCTCTTTATCATGCTGTAAACAGAATTCCCATTGTATACTGCTGATGTACTCAGTGTATTATCAATGATCAAAAATGCAGATATGTTTTCATCGTTTGAGTATTCTTCTCCTGATGAACGTAACAATGTTGGTCTGGAAAACGCGAATACTAACAGTGCCATCAGAACCATTCTGAAGATCAGTAAAAGTAATTGACGGATCTTAAGACGGCGGATCTTACGATTTTCAAGTAATTTCAGAAAATAAAGTGAACTGAAAAGGACAGGTACTTTTTTCCTTTTGCTGAGTAAGTGGATAATTAAAGGTATGGTTACCGCGATCAAACCATATAGAAATATACCCTGTAGAAATGTCATAGACCAAGATTTTTCAGCTTCTCGATTGCTTCTTCAGCTTTTTTAATATCTTCCGGCAGTATCTTTAGTTCCAGGGCTTCTGAAATAACCTGTTTTACAGTCTCAATTTCAAATGGTTTAGGCAGAAAATATACAGCTCCCTCCTGAATAAAATCCCTTGAATAAGCTTCTTGTGCCGCGCTGACAACGATAATTGGTAAAGGTTTGTTCTTGATGATCGTATCGATCACGTCGCTGCCGGTCGCCCCCGGCATAGCGTAATCTGTTATAACAACGTCAAGCTGTTCATTTGTTTCAATTGAGTTAAGATAATAATCGATAGCTTCCTTTCCAGTTGCAGCATGGACTATCTTGATTTCCTTATCCGGAAAAATCCTATCGATAATATCATCCATGAATTCACGGAATTCCTGATCATCGTCAGCTAACAGTATAACGGCAGATTTCATATAATATCCAAATTTTATTTACTTGAATGATTATGTTTTTTTTATTACTATCAGGATATTCGGTACAGATTTTCCAAAGTATCCTTGAATTCAGAACAGCACAACCAAAAAATTAGTAAATAACTACGGTAAATGCAAGAATTTTTATTTAAGGTTTCATATGCGGGACTGCTTAAATATATTATGGTCAAAGAGAAAATCAGATCAATAGCAAGATTTAATAATGAAGATATAGTGAAAAGGGATTTCGAGATCACCGATTTTCAGATCTTCGACAACCTTTACCCTCACGAATCTGCGATAATCGAGAGGCACTTATACAGGCGTCGATACAAACCAGGAGAAAGAATAGTTAAGGAAGGAGATGCGGCAGTTGTACTATATTTTTTGTCGACAGGATCTGCAAATGTTGTCAAGTCTGCAGGAAGTAAACAGGTAGAGCTTGCAGTTTTGAAACCCGGCGCATTCTTTGGAGAAATATCCCTGATCGAAGATCAGAAAAGATCAGCAACTGTAATTGCCGTTGAGTCTTCCGAAGTATTATGCCTGTTCCAGCCTGACTTCATTTCAATCCTGCATAAACACCCTTCGATCTTTTCGAAATTTCTCGAGAAGTTTTCTGCTATCATGCTTGAAAGAATAAAAAAGATGGATAATGAGGTCAAAATACTCAGGCAAACAGAAGAAGGACCTCCCGGTTAAGCCCTGTTTTTCTCGATTCTGTGTTCAAAAGTATAAGGTTGTTCATTTAGAAACCAGGGGCCGAAAAGTTTCGGAATAAGGATTTTATTTGCTACCATATACGCTACCCAGATATACGGCAGAGTTGCAATAATATCAACCACATAATGCAGATTAAGATAGACTGCCGCCCACCAGACCAGAACCGGATACATGAATATCAATATCGGTTTTTTTCGGAATTTTATGTAAGCAAATATACTGAGCACGACCGGGTAACCGGCATGAAGTGATGGAATAGCCGCAAACTGATTAGGACTGAAATTATTCCACAATGTAGTAAAAAATTTCATTTTAACCATATTGTCGAAATTGACAAGAGAGCCTGCCGTACCGAGTAGATGACCGGTGGGCTGATCAAATCCGTATTGCATCACATACCATGGACCAGCAGCAGGATAAATAAAGAATGTAATCAATGCCATTGCGTTCAGAACGGTGATCGTCCAAACATACCTGTAGTACATTCGTCTGTCGTTACATGTATGCCATATTATCCAACCGAGAAGCAAAGGCAGAGCGAAATGAAACGCATAAAGATTAGCAGCGACAACATCCATTACCGCCTTCCAGATCGCCCCATCGTAATTCAGCTGCATCTGCTGAAACCAGAAAGATGGTATCAGGTTTTGGAACATTTTTCCGAAAAGGATAAATTCTGCATTATAGACGT
>JANQEH010000275.1 GCA_028278455.1 bacterium | reverse complement strand
TTAAATAATATCGAAAAAATTTCCGGAGGTATACAATGAAAAAGAAAATTCTCCCGTTTTTTATGGTACTCGTTCTATCAGTTTTTACCGGTTCTGTGGTAGCAGATGATGGAGGTATGAAGAATGAGTTGGGAAAAAAAGTCATGAATTTTGCTCTCGAAGATGTTACCACGGGTAAAGAGCATTCACTTCACGATATGCTTTCCATGGAAGGTGTGAACGGCGCTGTGCTTATGTTTGTTTCCAAAAACTGCCCGGTTAGTAAAGCCTGTGATGAAAGATACGTTAAACTTGCAAAAAAATTCAAGCGAGATGGTATCCTTTTTGTCGGGATAAACTCGAATAAAACCGAGAACGTAGATGAGATTCGTGATTCAGCAAAGGAAATGGGCTACAATTTTCCTGTACTGAAGGACTGGAACAATGTCGTTGCGGATCAGTTCGATGCAAAGTTCACTCCCCATGCTTTTCTTATTGACAAGAAAGGCGTCTTGATTTATAAAGGCAGGATCGACGATAATCACCGCAAAGCAGATAAAGTTACAGAGAATACGCTATCCCATGTTGTTGGTGAATACAGCCGGGGAGAGGCTCTGTCTTATACAGAGACAAAATCTGTCGGCTGTACAATTAAACGTGTGAAGTAAGATGACTAAGGTTAAAAGTTTTCTTAAAGGATCATACATTGGCAGGAGCGGTATAATCGTTACCGCTCTTGTCACAGTTTTTATTTTCTATGAGAAGATCTACAGCGGATATTTATACGGGGAGATTGAACCAGGTATTACTGTGGTAAATGGTGAAACGGTCAGAAAGGCAATTGATGAAAGCAGGGGGAAGGTGGTACTGCTCAACTTATGGGCATCATGGTGCGAGCCCTGTGTCGATGAGTTTCCCGAAATGGTCGGCCTGTATAATAAATACCGGAGCTGGGGGCTGGAGGTCATAACAGTATCTTTTGATTTCAATGACAGGATTGACGAAGATGTAATTCCCTTTCTGGTAGAGCAGGAAGCATATTTTCAGAATTTCATGCAGGATGAAAACACCGGAGACCAGGAATTCCTGGAAGCTATTGACAGGGATATCAATGGTGTTTTACCCACCACCATACTATATGATCGAAAAGGAATGAGAAAATACATCATTCACGGCAGGTTTGAAGAAAAAGACCTCGAAGAAAAGATTGTTGGACTTCTCGATCTGAAGTAGTTTGTTCGCGCATCAGAGGCTCAGAATTCACAGAGAAATAACATTTGCCCGCAAAGACACAGAGACTAAAAGACATTGCATTTATACTTTTTGGTAGCCGCAGGCTTTCACGACTGTTTTAATTAAACCAGATTGTGATCACTTTCGTGGTAGACTGCTTTTAACATTGAAATAAACTAGATACTGAAATAAGTTCAGGATGACATATTCGGCTTTCATAATTAAATAAATTTTCATTCCATGTCTATTAATTGTCCAATTGAGTGTGTTCTAAAATAATTGAGTACAAGTATAATTAAGAATTACAAAGCTTGTCATCCTGAACTTGTTTCAGCATCTGGGGATACCGGTTGTTCATCATACTTGCAATAAGATCTAATATTGTTTACCTTAAACTCATCATGGTAAAAACCGAGGTTGATATGAATTTAATAAGGTTGATATTTCTTTCCATACTTTTCAGTATCCTTATTTTCTGTGCTGGGGTAACTCATCCGGTTATAATCATCCAGACCGAACTGGGCGAAATAGAAGTCGAAATATACCATGATCGTGCGCCGGTCACTTCGGCAAATTTCCTGAGGTATGTCGACGCCGGGATATTCGAAAACGCATCCTTTTACAGGACTGTAACACCTGACAATGATACCAATTCTGTACCAATAGATGTTATCCAGGGAGGTAAAAGGTATAACGAAGATATGAGGGAAAAAGGTTTTCCGGCCATAAAGCACGAGACTACAACAGTAACGAAAATACTCCACACTGACGGCGCTATATCGATGGCAAGAAGTGATGTTGGTACAGCAGCATCGGAGTTCTTTATCTGCATCGGAAACCAGCCGGAACTTGACCGGGGTGGCAACCGAAATACTGATGGTCAGGGATTTTCCGCTTTCGGGTATGTAATAAAAGGTATGGATGTTGTCAGGAATATCCATTCGCAACCCGCAAAAGGGCAGAGACTTACCCCCCGGATAGGAATAATAAATATCATCAGGAAGAACTGATCTTATATAGTTAAGAATAGAGAAAGTGCTCGCAAAGATGCCGAGATGCAAAGAAAGTCAGCAGAGAAATTTTACACCACAGATTCACAGAGAATCAAAAATAAACGGCAGCCGCAGGCTTTAGCCTGCGAAAATGAATATCATAATATGGCGCCTGCAAACTTGCCTGCTCCTGAGAAGCGGGGAGCCTGTCCCGCTTTAGCGGTGGTTTGTGGGTGTTGATCATTTCTTCTCCTCCATCTTCCTGATCTCGAATTCCCCGCTTCTGCTTTTGCCCTGGCCTGACAACATGTCCCGGACATCGATAGTGAAGACATATCTCCCTGCTTTCAGGCTGGTTACGTCGAACTCGATCGCCTCTTTCGCTGTCCTCGTCATCGATTCATATACCGCAGTTCTCGCAATACGGTCCTCCCGTTTCCGGTATTCGGGAACATCATACAGCCATCCTTCCGGCCTCCATTTGTCTATCTGGTATTTGATCTCGTACTGTGCTTTACCCTCCGGTCCCATGAATAAGTGGTATATCTCGAGGTAGACTTTCAAAGGCTCACCGGCATAAATATTCTCGGCAGGAAGTATAGGATAGGGGAAGTGTTCCTTGTTAATTTCCTCCGGGATCTCTATGCCGGTGATAAGATCGCTTAACTCCAGCTTCTCCGGATCGGGATTGAGCGGAGTTTTTTCCTTAAGCGCAGCTCTTCCAGTGTGGATTGTCTTCACACTGTCTACCGGTTCCTCGAAAGCCCTCGATACTATCAGATATTTGTTCGTGCTGTCTACATGATCGAATGTTATGAATGAAAGGTTGTCGAGATGAACGTCGGGATACTGTTCGATCTGTTCGATCTCGTTGTAATCCCCGTCGTGTATTTTCAATATATGCTGAACGCTGTATTCCGAAAAAATATTCACCGGAGACGATATTGCAAGGATCGACATCTGGGGTAGATTATCCTCATTGAGGATCCTCGTCTGCGCAGTAATAATGTTGACCGGCCGGATGCTTTTATCCAATTCGGATACTTCAAGAGGTGCGTCGTACTTAGCAGGATCATGATGATCTCTCTCCTTAATAGTTGTACTTCGCATATAAGGATCAGAGGCTTCTGTAAACCGGTCATAGAACCATGGATCCAAACGGGAAAGCCTGAAATAGAGACCCACCTCCCCACCGAAGGGAGAACCGCCGCTTATTTTATTGGTAGGCACAAAATCCTCAAAACTTTCAAGATGTCTAAAGCTGAATGCACCGTTAGTTGCACCTGCTGCCTCACCGAATATATGAACGACTGACTCTTTTTGACCAGGATATAGATTCTTATACACCCAGACTTCGAATTCTATAGCATCCATCGATCCGACAACTGCTCCATGGTAGCCTTTGTGGACGGGATCATCAATTGTCTCCGCATCTAACGCTTTATTCTCAAAGCTGCTGGTCATTACATCCGGCTTTCCTAATTTTACCCAGTATAATCCGCGGTCGTCTGTTCCGTAGACCGTATCGGTTTTTCTCGTGAAATTTTCTCTGGCATAGGCTATCCTCTCCCAGTGCTCGATCAGCCTCTCGTTGTTTTCAGCAAACGGAGTCCTGTCCGCCTCTATCCAGTATCCCTTTATTTTTATCGCCAGTTCAGGATCCATGTTCTGTATAAGCGTCTTCCATTCATCCACAAGGTCTTTTTTGTTGTACTCCATTAATAATGGGAGGATCCTTTCTGCCTCCGCGATTATTGTCTTCGGATATTGTCTGAAGTTCTCTCTTGTCATGCTCTCTAAGTACATCTTAGCTGCAAGGGGATAGTAGTTCTCACGTATGAACTTAGTGGCGTTCTCTATGAAAGCGATCGCAAGTCTCGGATCGGATTTCCCTTCCTTAGCAAGCTGGTTGCGGCCGTTGATCCATGCAAATAACGCCATCGGGGCCTTTCCCGCTTCCAGTAATTTCATCCCCCGTTCGTAATGGTCTTTTGAGTTCTGGGTGAAACCCTGTGTGAATAAACTCAGGAATATTAATGCTATGATAGTTTTTCTGATTGACTTCAATTATTCCTCCGATGCTGATAACCTTTCTGCAATATAATACGTATCAATTCCCAAAATCCCCATGTGATATTTTAAAAATTTTTGCACCACAGAGGCACATAGGAAACAGAGAAATATAAAAATAAAGGCTCGCAGTGACGCAGAGCCGCAAAGAAAGACAGCAGAACAATTAAAAATCCAAAATACACAGAGAAATAAAATAAACAGAGTATAGTGAGACAGACATTCCTGTCATTTATTTAGGTATATAGAAATACTCGCAGGCTAAAGCCCGCGAGTATTTGACAGACAGGAATATCTGTCCCAATGCATTTATATTACTGTGACCTCTGTTTTTCTATTGTAAGACTACTTCTTTTCTTCTTCCTGGTACTCCCTGACCTCGAATTCACCTTTGCGGCTTTTTACCTGTCCCGATAATTTGTCCCTGACTTCAATCGTAAATACGTATTTACCCGGTTTAATGCTCGAAATATCAAACTCAACTTCTTCTTTCACGGTTCTGGTTAGTGATTCATAATTCGATGAACGTGATATTCTGTCTTGGCGTTTCCGGTACTCGGGTACATCATACAGCCATCCCGGTTTTCTCCATTTGTCGATCTGGTATTTGATTTCATACTGCGCTTTTCCTTCAGAACCAAGAAAAAGATGATAAATTTCGATATAGACTTTCAAAGGATCTCCCTCGTAGATCTCTTTTGTAGGTATAATAGGGTAGGGGAATAAACTTCTGTCTATTTTATCAGGGATGTCGATCCCGGTTATAAGATCGCTCAATTCGAGCTTTTCAGGATCTGGATTGAGAGGAGGTTTCTCATCCAAAGGAGCCCTGCCTAAATGTACAGTGTAAATACTGTCGACCGGCTCCTCGAACGCTTTAGCCACCAGGAAATAATTCGTTGTGCTATCATTATGTTCTACCGTAAAAAAAGTAACATTGTCGAGTTTTCCTTCAGGATATTCCTCAATCCTGTTTATCTCTTCGTAGTTTTCATCAAATACAATCAGTGTATGCGATATACTGTGACGCGAGAACATGTTCACTGGAGTTGACATAGCGACTACGGCAAGCTCCGGCTTGTTATTTTCATCGAGAAATCTCATGCACTCAGAGATAATGTTTACCGGATTGATCAGGTCATCCTGAAGGGATTTCTCGAGCGGAGCGTCATATTTTGCGGGATCATGCTTGTCTTCCTCGCGCAGA
>JANQEH010000265.1 GCA_028278455.1 bacterium | reverse complement strand
TCATCACAGAGTATCAGTGCCCGCGTGGCTTTTCTTGCAAGTTCCGAAAGCGGTGAAGCGCCGATTGGATTTTTCAGGGCTTCGGTAACGATCTCTGCTGAGGATGCAGTCGGTTTTTCATGACCGGCCTCGAATATTCCGATCAGGTTTTTGTCCGGAATTTCTATCGACTCCAAATAATCGTACGGAAAATGATACTGCATAGAGTCCCCGATCAGTATTTCGAATCAATACGGTTATATGTTCAAAGTTTAATGTTTCAGAAGTTTAAAATTGAGTGTCAAAGTGGCAAAGGAAAAAATTATAGCAAAGTAATACTCCAAGTCCCAAATCCCCAAACTCAAATCTCCAGCCTCATTCTATTTTCATGCTGAGCTAGTCGAAGCATCACCATTCACTATTCTCTATTCACTATTCATCATACATACATCGCCAGCACATCTTCTTCTATTTCACGGAAACTCCCCATCGCAGGAACAACCGTGCTGATGTTTTTGTTTTTGAGAATCCATCTGAGAGCAGAGGTATAGGTCGGTTCAGCATCACCCTCAGATCTGAACGGCCCGCCCGAGCATGTTTTCATGGCTACGACTCCCATACCTATGGACGCCGCTTTTTTGATTTCACGTTCGAGGTCAACAGTATCCCATTCGCCTGTTCTGCCGCTGTTTGAGTGTACATACTTCCCTGCATGATTATAAGTAACAAGAGCAACATCGTAGAATGAATTTTCAATTGCGGCCTGCATGACCTCAACCTGATTGGAATGGCATGAAAATCCGTATGAACGTATTTTGCCATTTTTCCGGGCGCGGTCGAGCACTTCCATCGCCACAGGATTATTGACTGCGTCCTTGTCCGCAGTCCAGCGAAGCAGCATGACATCGATATAATCCGTTCGGAGAGCTGTCAGGCTATCATCGATGGATTTTTCCATTGCGGCTTTGTCATGTTGAATTCTCTGATGAATTTTTGATTGAATGACGATTTTATCCCGTATGCCGCTGATAACCCTACCTATTACTTCTTCATTCTTCCCCTCAGCGTACATTCTGCCGGTATCGAAAAAGTTTACTCCTGTATCGACAACCCCCTTGATAATACTTGGCTCGTTAGTCCGTGATGCGCCGAATCCCACCGGAGTTACTTTGATCCCTGTCTTTCCGAGAGTACGGTAGTTAACCGTTCCATCCTGAGAAGCTTTCTTCAAAAAGCTCAAAGAGGAGCACCCGGCGATTCCGATACTCCCCAGTCCGGCTGATGCACAATAGAGAAATTTTTTACGGTTCACAGTCTGTTAATTATCCTTAAAAAGTTAAGAGGTAGTTCTGTAACGTCTGAAAAATTTTTTATGTTAAACACAAATCTAAGGTTTTTCTTATAATAGTATCGATTCGATTCTTATATTTTTTTCCTCACCAATATCAATACTTTTAGGTTTGATAGGTTTTCTTTCAGAATTTAATATTAATCGTATAACAGGTTTGGAGAGATTTTCAGGGTTTATTTTTTCAACAACTCCTATAAAATTTTTAAATTTACCCCTTACAATCCTTATAGTACAACCCTCAGGATACAGGGGTGTGATCGAAAGAAAAACTTTCAACACTTCCCTGTTAAAGTGTTTTCCTCCCAGTTTTCTCATCAATCCGATAACTTTTTCGGGAGGAAAGGCTTTACGGTAGGATTTATCCGATGACAATGAGTCGAACACATCAGCGACCGCAGCAATACTGGCATACAGATGAATTGTTTTGGGTTCTTCATTGATCAATAGGGAATTATTACCGGAAATTCCCCGTGGATATCCCGTTCCGTCCTGTTTTTCATGATGTTGAAAGGCTACATGTGGTGCGAGAACACCCATCCCCTGAACTTCTTTAAGAATTTCATACCCCACAACCGGATGTTCTTTAATAATTTTAAATTCTTCACTTGTAAGTTTTCCGGGTTTTTCAATTATACTTTCAGGAATGAATATATTACCTATATCCATCATTAAACAACCCTTGCCCAGCTCAGCCAGTCTTTTCATCGAAAGCCCGATCTTACGTCCGATCATAATGGATGTAATCGCTACATCGGTCGAATGCAGATAAATATAGTCGTTATATGTTTTCAGCGAATTCATTCCGAGCATAATGGTTGGGATATTGACAAGTTCATTGACAATACGGATCATATCGCCGGAAAGTTTTTCAAATCCCGGAGTATTTTTAAATGTGTCCTGAAATCTACCCGATGAGATATGCTCTCTCATGGTTTTTTCGGATTCATCTTTAATTTCTTTTTTTATGCCATTTATCGAATTGAAAACCTTTCTCATATTACGGATTGTCGACTCTCTGACAACTCCGGAAATACTCTCATCAGGTAATATATCGTCAGTATTGCCATCCTGAATATAAATTGAAAAAATAGACCTGTTTTTCAGGCTCTGGATATACCGGTCTGTTAATTCTACATTACGGTTTAAAAGGACTTTTTCATTTTCATCCTTAACCGCCTGACCGACAATCATTCCCGGCTGTAGAGAATCAACCGACATTCTTATCATATCAATACCTGTCATTTAAATATATGTACGATACTTCTCTAATTATACATAGTTTATTGCTTAATACTTGATTCTGATTAATGAAGGCCGGACATCAATTTGTTGATATGCGATTGTGCAGAATCGAGATCTGAAAGCCCCACTGAGGCGATAATGTACTTCCCTTTTCTTACAAAAACCATGACTCCATACCAGCTTTCTTTGCCGACGAAAGCTTCATCACCTATGGATAGCTGCTTTTTGCTCAGTTCACCGTACTCCTTCAAAAAGTCCCTGTAAGCATGAAAATTGTTACCGGCCTCATCGTTGTCTAAGGCTGTTATCAGATAGAGTTGATACTCTTCATCTCCTCTCAGATAGTTTACAACACATGCATTTTTCAGATATTCCTGCCCGAGAACGTTTTTGGCCAGGTACGATTCAGTACGAGCTAGCCTGCTGTCTTCAGGAAACAATGAAAACACCAGCGGTATTCCGCCTCCGCCCGGTATACGATCATCGACAGCCCCGGCTATGCGTTCAATTCCTGTCAGATCCGATGGAGTATCATCAAAAGAAAATACCTTGACATAATATCTGTCTTTCCAAAAGCACAATGAGTTCTCTGTAATATAACCGTCGACACCCCGGGCATACATGTCATATTCAGGGAACCTCTCATTTGAAAATATTCCGAAAGCGCCGAGACTGTCAGCCATATCATAGACATCCACGATTATCTCGAGACTGTCGGGCAGCCAGATACCCGCATAGGTAACTACATCACCGACACCATAATCCAGGTACGGGAGGGCACCACCGTTTATATAGTTCCACAAGCTCTCCGGACGGTAGAAATCCGGGCCGCGGACCAGAGAAAATTCTTTAATCTCTCCATCACGGATGACCAATCTGTCCATCGGATGATCAGTTTCACCCACAGACGGTGATACTACGAGTAATAAACCGATTATAAAGGTATAAGCACTAAAAAAAACAAGTCTATTCACAAAGTTATTATACAAGCACATAAGTCCTCAATGGTCTTAAACATTCCTAAATAACAGTTAATAACAGTCAATTGTATAAAATAAGCTAAAATGAGTTAAAGTGACAGTGATTTTTATCACAAAATAGTATCCTTATTAAATGTCAAGTTTTTTGTGGTGATGTTGTGCCTGTCATTGTATCTTATTGGGAATAAATTATTATAGTAACGTTACATAGTCTATAGATTGTACAAATTACCAGGACATTGATTGGCTTATCATACCTCTCGGTTAGTTAGAACAAAATACTTAATGCAAACTATCCGTTATATAACTTACCACCATACAATATCGTTTTATTATGTGCTGCTGTTTATAGCAGTCACCGGAATACCGGTGTTCGCAGACTCCCTTCTTGTTGATGGCGGTAAAACAATAGCCGCTTATAAGATTGACACACCTGTAGAACTTGACGGAATCATGAATGAGCCTTCATGGAACTATGCTGTCAAAGCTACTGACTTTGTACAAAGAGAACTTGAGGAAGGAGCACCCGCCACCGAAATATCAGAGGTCAGGATACTTTATGACGATTACTGCTTATACATCGGTATTATGTGTTACGATACAGAGCCTGACAGAATCGTTCATACTGAAATGAGAAGGGACGGCTCACTGTGGAGTGATGATAATTTTACCGTGGTATTAGACACATTCAACGATAAAAGGAGTGGTTTTTTCTTCCGCATCAATCCTAACGGGGCGCGGCTCGACGGTAAATTTACCGGAAGCAGGCGGTGGATAAACGACGACTGGAACGGCATATGGGATGTATCCGCTGTAATAACTGACCAGGGCTGGTCTGCCGAGATGGTCATCCCATTCAAGACCCTCAGGTTTCCGCCCGGAGAAATACAGTTATGGGGAATAAATTTCAGCAGAGAAATCGCACGTAAGAATGAAGAAGTACTGTGGTGCTCATGGCGGCGGGACGACGGTATTATGCAGTTGTCAAAAGCTGGCTCACTCAC
>JANQEH010000261.1 GCA_028278455.1 bacterium | reverse complement strand
GTAAATACGAGCACTGTATCTATCGACGGAACCATCTCACAATTCAGTTCCGGTAAATTATATGTGAATGACGAATATCAGGGTACAGTCGGATCGAGTTTTTCTGAAACTGTCAACTTGAAAAGGGGGAAAAATAGGATCAGAGTAAATATATCGGATGTCGGAGGGAAAACGTTAATCATCAACTACGAACCTGATACCGGTGGATTAGAATCTCTGAATACAACATCAAAAACGTTAACATTATCCGTATGGGATCATGGGGGTGTTGACGGTGATATTGTAGATATATATCTTAACGGTGAAATAATTGCTAAAAACATAACTTTAACAAGTTATAAGAAAAATTATACTTTGAATCTTCATGAAGCCGGAAACCGCGTGGAAATTGTAGCAATTAGTGAAGGGGAATCCAGTCCAAATACAGCAGCGATTATAATTTCAGACGGTAAAAAAATAATTACCGAGCAGTCTTATGAAATTTCAAAAGGTGAAAAAGCAGGTTTTCTTTTAATATATTAATTCATCCAGGATAAGATTTGGACCGCCTTTAACAGAGTTTAGGAAAAAACAATAAAATTGACTAACTTGATATATAACATTGTCTCTTGTATATATTAGAGGAGAAATGGGAATGATGACTGTAAGATTAATAACCACTTGCCTTCTTGTTATTACATTGTATTCGGGAGTTACCGCTCAGTCAAAAGACTCTATGGCGAGATCGTATTTTTTTGCCGCAGAGGAGAATTATAAAAAGAAAGAATATTCAGAAGCGATATCCAACCTGGAAGAAGCTGTAAAACTGCTTGGCAGTACCAACTCGAGGATCCAGTATCTGATGGTGAAAGCGTGTTACGATTCCGGGCGTTATATCAAGGCTAAAGAAGAAATGGACAAGTATTTTAAAGTGACCGATGAATCGCGTTCCGATGAGGTTAATTATCAGGAAATTGTCAGGCTTATAGCCCCAATCAATAATGGCATTGTGAAAGAAAATGAAGCAAAAGCTAGAGCTGAGAGAGAGCGGATTGCCGAAGAGGAAGAGGAGGCAGCAAGGGAGAGAGAGGAATTCGAAGAAATACGTAAAAAGAGGCTCGAGGATCCTTTTTCCCTGATTAACTTTCATCTAAACACTGTTAGAGATTTATATACTACCCCAGATGGTATTAAACTCACAACTATTACTAAGTTTAAAATAGATAAAAATATTATTAAGTACTATCAAAAGCAAAATGGAAAGGGCAAAGGGCCACATGGCACATTCGAGGTTGTACCGGAATGTGAAATTGCAATCGCTTACCTAGGGTACTGCCATCTTACGACTAGTGAATTTTCTAATGATAATGAACGTCACTATATAGGATTAGGATTAAATAAACGTTACTATTCTAAGAACAATGGTTTCGGGAAGTTTTATCCATCTAATGAAATTTCTATTGCATTAAATAAATCGTTCTACTCAGAAAATAAAGTCAAACAACTCTATAAGAGTTTCTGGATCGTGATGTTTTATACACAGGAAAAGGCTGCACAAGGATCTAATAATAATTCAGTAAAAGTTAGAAACAATCCTTTTGAATTTAAATATTTTTGGGATATTCCCGGTGAGGTTTTTTATGAAGTCGGAAAACTTTTTGAAGAAGGTTATGCCTTTGAAAAAAATATAGAAAGAGCGCTTGAGTATTATAAAGTAGGTGCAGATAGAGGGCATGAAGAATCGAAAAACATTTATGAAAGATTGAAAAAACTAACAAACCGTAAATAACCAAAAATATTGTAACTACAAATAAATTAGAGACTGGAAAAGTTACGGACATTGACGGAAATACATACAAAACTGTAAAGATCAGTAACCAATGGTGGATGGCAGAAAACCTTCGTGTCAGCCACTACCATAATGGTGATATTATTCCATATGTTACTAATAGAGCCGAGTGGTCTGAACTAGTGACAGGAGCCTGCGATGGACGCAAAAGACAGGAAGACAATCGTATATTCGGATACTTTTACAATTTTTATGCAGCAGCAGATAAAAGAAATATTGCACCGGAAGGCTGGCATGTTCCGACTGATGATGATTGGAAAGAGCTCATAGAATATTTATAACATAATGTTGGAGGTAAACTTAAACAGGCAGGAACGTCAAACTGGGATAGCCCAAATAAGGGGGCTACAAACGAAACCGGTTTTTCAGCTTTACCTAATGGCTTTTGGAGTGAAGATTTTGAGAGAGATGAAAAAGGTGGAGAGGAAGCCTATTTCTGGTCAACAACTGAGGTAGATGATTTTCATGCTATTTGCCTGATAATCTACTACGATTTTTCGCATTCAAGCTTGAATGATTGTTTAGTTGAGAAGGAAGACTATATTTCAGTTCGCTGCGTTAAGGATAAATAGACAATTACAGGAGAAAAAGTATTTTGAGAGTAATAACGACAATACCCTCCTCGGTGGGTATTGATCAACTAAACTGTTCTTGTTCCATTTACACAAAAATTCTTATAGTGCCTCCGGAAAATCACAATATCAAATCATCCGTATTCGACTGGATCCTCGACGGCATCTGAAAAATGTTTTCTGAAAAATAAATCCGTAATTAGAAACTTTGCTGCCGTCGAATATACATAGAGACCGATGCAATTCGAATATAATCCAGGTATAATTCATGAGATTATCTATTAAAAAGGAATCAGCGGTCATAATCTACCTCTGTCTATCGATTTCACCCGTTATAATTCTATACCTGGCCAGAATGTTTTATTGCAATTGTCTTAGTCAATACATTTCTTCACAGTATATGTTCAGGCAGTAACTTGAAGCTCTTTAAGAAACAATCAGGATAACCAGCGAAAAGCTGGAAACCTGAGCAGACATTTTAACTCCATATATTATCAAGAATAAGTGCATGGATATGGAGATACATATTCAAAACATCCTTATTGGAGACTATAACTATGGGGAAGGCATATATATTATCTGATTTCGAGAAGTATTTCAATAACTATTGTAATACCGATAAACAGAAAACGCTTGCATTGGGACAATTAGGTTCCTCTGAAGTACTTTGCGTCAATCAGACCGGTACATTTATGTCTGCAGTTAATTTTGATCCATCCAAGTATTTCCAAAGCAATACAGTCTTGGATATCAGAAAAATGATTTTCTTCGCCGAAGAATGGAAGAGTACCAGTAATCGTATAACCCGATTGACTAAAGCCAGAGAAAATATTTTAGGAACAAAGTGGAAAGCAGATGAAAGTACCGGGATTCATGCTGAAGTTATGATAATTAGATACTGGTGTCTGAAAAAGGGATATTGTGATCTCGAAAAATATTCTTCTTTATTGAGACTTCTTAAAATCGCTGCTTCTCAGCCAGCGTGCATGTACTGCCATTATCTAATGAAACAACTGAAAATTACCCATCCGGCTCCCAGACAATCTCTTTCTATTCCGAAAACGGGATGGAGACATCCCTTAGGCTATAGAACAATATCGAATAATGATTTAAATGCTACCTTGATGCTTTTTAATAAATATAAAGCTGAATGGTTTCAAGCTGCACAGTATTACCCTCGCTACGATAGTAGAAAATTTTATGATTTTTTTGTTAAAAGAATTAAGTCAAAATAACAAAAGAAATATTAACAGCACTGCCAGATATTGGTGATATAGTATATAGTTATCCTCTTTTTTGGAGGAGGATCTGAACCTGCCACGGATAATAGATAATGAAATGTCATCTTTCGCTATCTTCATGCTTCACTTCTTTCTGCGTTTTAGGAACTACCGGCTTGATCCTGTATACCTTTCTTGTTATTCCTTCTGCGTATTCTTTTGATTCGCGTTTGATCTCGTTCTTCCCGTGATACAAATATTTCAAAACAGCCGTGCTGTTGGATATTCCCATACTACACATCAGTTTCATCCAATCACCGTACGCTATCTCATCCGGCGCTTCCGTTGTTATCGAGAAATACGTTACATTCGGACCGGTTACACCTGAGCCGGACATCTTTCTGCCTTTCAGAGACATATTCACAAGTATTCCGTTATGAAAATATTCTCCGAAACTGCCGATATCATGCTCACGGTACTTTTTATACCGTTTATACATCCTCCGGTTCAATTCATTTACAGGCTCATTTGAAGTCATTGATACAGCAATCGAATCCAGAAGTGCAAATGCCGCTATCTTGTGCTCCGGATATTTTTCATCATCGATCCATCTGAAACCGGGAATGAACCATCCTCTCGGTGCCCACCAGCTCCTCTGTCCTCCTATTCTGGTCCTAACCCAGGCGCTGTATCCCGCGAAGTACTGAACCCATTCATGTGACGGATAACCATGCATATTAAGATATACATCGGGCAGCCAGGCCTCTCTCACCTCTCCCCTGACCTTTGATTCGGGATATCTCGGAGAAGAAGTTCTGCTGTCTCCGTCAATATCTACACCAAGTGGTCCAAGGTAAGCAGCGTGAACCATGAAATCGGGATTAGTTTTGTGTATTTCCAGTGCCAAATTTGCTCCATCCGCATTCAGTACGGGATGCAGTACAACATTTACTTTCTTCAGAAATTCCTTATATTCAGGATCCGTAGATATCATCTCCGCCAATCTGAGAATATGGCTCGTGCTCGACACCTCGTTCGCATGCTGCCTGCCTGAGATAAACACTGTTGGTTTCTGAGCATTCAGCTTAGCCTGTGAAATATATTCCGCCTCAAAAACAGGCAGCATGTCCAAAACAAAGATATCATCTCCAAGAAAAGACTTTGAGGCAAAATAGGCATTGACCTCAGGAAATGTATTGAGTTTTGCCATCAGCCTGTTCGCATCGGTATTGTCATAAGGATCATCCCAAAGTACTATCTGTTCTCCGTTATAATGGAAATCCGGATCATTTAAGATTGGATTCTCAGTTTTCAACGGATTACCACTCCGCTTTAAAAGCGCCAACCTGGAAAACATTGTGCTGTCTTCAAGAACAAACCTGAACATCAATTCGTCAAGCCTGTCATAACTTAAAACATCTTCCATTACACCGTAATTGTGCAGTCTTCCTAAAACATCAACCATTCCACTCAGTTTTTCGGCAGATATGACTGAGGCATCAATTGACGCCTCGGAGGTGCGATTTCTGAACTCTTCGTACCTGTTTGCCGGATCTGTCGCCTTAACTTCAAACAGCAGTTGTGAAAGACATTCAGAATTAGAATTGACCTTTATCCCACGTAATTTAGGTGAATCTAAACGCAGCTGCATCAAGGGGTATTTTGTTATTTTTAGCTCTTCACCCTTAACTTTTACTTTCATGATAAGTTCCGGAGATCCCCTTTCCTTACCTGTCATGGTAATCACAGCTTTACCCGGTTTACCGTCTTCAGCGGGCTGAATATAAGGAAGTATCCTGCCGGGATAATTCATTGATCTGACGCCGTATCTGCCGGCAATCCTGTCAAACAGGGAAAGTGTTTCAAAATAAATATCTTCGTGAAGAGCTTCGAGAGAGGAGATAGCTTCTTCATCAATACCTAACCGGTAATCAGGCTCGCTCAATGTCAGGTAGACTTTAAATTCATCAAAGTATGGAGCATTGACCTGAGAAGGCCTGCCATTCTGGATATCCATTGTATTATCAACGATCTTTCTATAAGTTACTTGTTGTAGATGGTCCCAAAATGTTTCGGGATCTGTTTTG